>JAAYJI010000112.1 GCA_012523015.1 Candidatus Hydrogenedentota bacterium | reverse complement strand
ATGATGAACGGTACAATATGGCGCGCTCCGCGCAAGCACTCAAAGATCCAAATAAAACGCCCTTGGAACATCTCACGGAAGCCATGTTCTTATCTTGGGCCCATCGCATCGAAAAACCACTGGACTTGACCATGATGCGGCTTGGCAACGTCGTCTTTGTCCATCTGCCCGGTGAACCGATGGTCGAATTCCAGCACTATGCGCAGGCATTGCTGCCCGATGCCTTTGTGGTGGTGGCAGCTTACGGCGATGGCGGCCCCGCCTATATCTGCCCCGATCGCGTATACGCAGAAGGGGGCTACGAAGCCGGTGCCTCCCATACCGCGCCGGGCGCTGATCAACAATTACGTGAAGCCATCAAAACACTGATGACCGGTTAAGTACAATCATACATCCAATTTAATCTGGTATGGTTCTGAAACAGCGAAGTGGAAGGCTGGTCTGTTGACTGGTGATGCCACTTGTCGTACACTATTCTTCCCATTCGTTTATGAAATTACAACCTTTATTGAAAAAAAAGGAGACTGTCGTGCTGAAAGCAGAATTTCATCATTTTGGCGTACCCACCCAAGAAAAACAAAAGAACGAACGCTACATTGAAGGTGCCAAAGTTTTTGTGACTGAACCGGAAGAGAACCCTTTTCGAATCGAATTTCTACGCTTCGAAGAAGGTACTTCCATGCCGCCGGAAGTGTGTCAAGGAGCCCACGCCGCCTATATGGTAAGCTCTTTAGACGAAGCCATGGCAGGGCGTGAAGTGATTGTTCCGCCTTTTAACGCCAGCGATACTTTACGCTGTGCTTTCATCAAGGATGGCGACGCAGTGATTGAGATCATGGAACAACAGTAAAATTAAGGTCGACAGGAAATACAAAGTGTCAGTGCTGGTCTTAATCAATGGCGACGAGCCATTCACCAAATCATGAGGAATATGCGGTCATGATCATGAAAAAACTGATTAACAATCCGGATAATCTGGTGCAGGAATTGCTGGAAGGTTTCATCCTCGCTAACCAACAAAAGGTGGCGCTCGCCCCGTCGAATTTGGTGGTTCGGGTATGTCCAAAACCGGCGGATAAAGTGGCGGTGGTCACGCTGGGCGGCAGCGGCCATGAGCCTGCGTTAAGCGGCTATGTTGGGGAAGGAATGCTGGATATCAGTGTCCCCGGCGAAATATTTGCCGCGCCCGGGCCGCCCCGCGTGTTGGATGCCTTACGCTTGGCGAAGCGAGACGCCGGTATTTTATTCATTGTGTTGAACCATGCGGGCGATGTGCTGTCCGCTAATGTTGCTGCAGGACTGGCGGCCAAAGAAGGCATTTTACTCCGTCGTGTTTTGACCCATGATGATATTTCCGGCGGATCCAGAGACACACCGGAAGAACGGCGCGGACTGGCAGGCTGTTTGCCGGTCATTAAAATTGCCGGCGCCGCGGCAGAAAAAGGCTATTCACTCGATGAGTGTGCCCGTGTCGCAGAAAAGATAGAGGCAGGCATGGCGACCCTTGCCGTTGCTATTTCCGGGGCCACCCACCCAAGTACGGGAGAGGTGATCGCAGAAATCGCTGATGGCAGAATGGTCGTCGGCATGGGACAGCACGGCGAGGCAGGCGGCGGCGAACAAGCCCTTGCCACGGCAGATAAAACCGCTGAAATTATGCTCGAGCCCCTCCTTGCAGATATAGAGGCGCAAGCCGGCGATGAAGTCTTTGTCATGCTCAATGGAACAGGTGCTACGACCCTTATGGAACTCTATTTAATTTTGCGTCGTGTTAAGCAGATTTTAGAAGCCCGACAGATTACACTGACTCGTTCGCTCGTAGGTGAATTTCTAACTGTACAAGAAATGGCCGGTTTCCAGATGTGTGTTGGCCGTCTCGACGAAGAACTTAAAAGCCTGTGGGACGCGCCCTCCAATGCCCCCGTATGGGTATCGAAATAAACCATGGTTAGTTTTACGACATCCTCTTGGATTGCGATGTTCAGAGGCGCGATCGACGAAATTCGCGGTCATCATAGTCTTTTATCTGAATTGGATTCTGTCGGCGGTGATGGGGATCACGGTACCACGATGAACCGGGCGATGGCTTCCATTGAAAAAGTGCTCGACGCTGCTGCGCCCCAAACTGTCGAAAAATTACTGAACGATGTGGGATGGGCGATACTCGGCGTAGACGGCGGCGCTATAGGCCCGCTTCTTGGCATGTTTTTTGTCTCCATGGCAGCTAAGCTTCAGGAAAAAACACCTGTGGACAATCTGGATTGGGCGGCTGTCTTCAAAGCGGGATTAGCCGGAGTGCGTGAACAGACCCAAGCACAGCCGGGCGATAAAACCTTGATTGACGCCTTGTTGCCCGCCGTTGATACACTTGCCGAAAAACTCATGGATTCCTTGTCTCCGGAAGAAGCGCTGCACAGTTCTGCTGTTGCCGCCGCAGAAGGGGCGGAACAAACCGCGACGATGCAGGCGCGTTTTGGACGTGCTAAACATATAAAAGAAAAAAGTATTGGCAGCCGGGATCCCGGTGCCACATCGGTGGCGCTGCTGTTTCGCGGCTTTGAAAAAGGATTGAAAGACCATGCCTGATAACGATATGACCCCCGCCAGTAACAACAAAGAATATGGCGTACACATCCCCATGGAAAATTCGGGCTTTTTCCTCAAAGGTTCCGCCCATCTCTATTGGGGCATGAAAAACCGCTTGTCTCGAATCTTTAACCCTGAATCAGGGCGAACCGTAATGCTTGCCTTTGATCATGGCTATATCATGGGACCCACATCAGGACTTGAGCGTCTTGATCTCGTCGTGCCACCGCTAATCCCGTATGTGGACTGCCTTATGGGAACTCGAGGCGCGTTGCGTACCTGTATTTCACCGGAAACAAATAAACCTTTAGTGCTCCGTTGCAGTACTGGTGCAACGGTACTCAAAGAATTGAGTAATGAGATCATAGGTGTTACCTTGGAAGAGGCACTCGCCATGAATGCTGCCGCTGTAACGACTCAGGTATGTATTGGCGCAGAAGGTGAACGTGAGACTCTCGACAATCTCGCCTATTTGATTAATGAAGGCAACCGCTACGGCGTGCCTACCCTCGGGGTCACTGCTGTGGGTAAAGAAATGCTTCGCGACGCACGATACCTCGGCTTGGCGTGCCGTGTTATTGCAGAGCTGGGCGCGCACTTCGTAAAGACCTATTATTGTGAGCCCGGTTTTGACACCGTCGTCGCTGCGTGCCCTGTTCCTATTGTTATTGCAGGCGGTAAAAAACTGCCCGAGCTTGACGCGTTAAAGATGGCGTATAAAGCCATTGATCAGGGCGCCATGGGCGTAGATATGGGGCGCAACATTTTCGCTGCCGAAGATCCCGCAGCAATGGCGCAAGCAGTGGGGGCTGTGGTGCATCGCTTTGAAAAACCGGAACAGGCCTATGCCTTGTATAATGATTTGAAAAGAAATACATAAACAGAAATTTTGGATTCCATCGAAAAACAATGATAATATAAGAGGATAGATCATTAAAGATTACGTAACAATACCAAGCCTCGAAAAAAAATGGTGAAGACCAAAATCAGTGCGTGCCAACGCCTTGAAATACACGTATATTAAGCAACGACGTCGCCTTGCCTAGGACTGGGCGTTGCGCGGCGCCCCTAAAAGGAGCCTGAACCCATGAAAATTACAAGACGACAAATGATGAGTGGAGTGGCTGTCGGAGCCGCAGGACTGCTTATGAAAGGAAAGGTCATGGCACAAAGCCTTAAAATGCCGGCAATTACCCGGTACCCCAATGAGCATTTTTATAAATCGGATGGAAGCTTTGATGAAGAAGCGGGTAAAGCAGCCTTTTTCGAAATGTTTGAAGCATTTCAATATCCCATTGTTGACCGCTTACGAACCGATGAATTTTGGGTCGTCGATTTCGGCTTGGGTAAGTTCACAGAAGTGGGAATGGGCGGAATCTTTTGGTTTAATAACAAAGAAGACAACTATTTCGGCCATGAAATTTATCTGTTGCCCGGCCAAATGATTCCCGAACATAAACATGTGCACACCGATGATGCCGCGCCGAAGATGGAGTCATGGCAGCCACGCCATGGCTGGATCTATATCTATGGTGAAGGGGAACCCACACCGGGTGTGGAAGAACGAATCCCCCCGTCTCACCGAGAAATTGCCCACGCACGCAAAGAACAAAAATTGCTTCCGGGCGAAATCGGAGCTTTGAACGCTGCTGAAGAGTGGCACTGGATGATTGCCCCTGAAGGCGCGATTGTTACTGAATACGCCACCTATCAAGATGGCGCCGCCTTGCGGTTTTCGCACCCACAAGTAAAAATGTAGTCATCGGCTTCACGCCCTTTACCGAGCGAAACGCCGAATATGTGTTTTATAAACGTGTTAATAATAGAATAACAAAGGGTTTTCGGAAAGATTTTAGAGCGCAGAACGCCTTTCCATTTGTTCTTTTGGGATATACTAAGAGCGACGTCTCTTCGACGCTTAGGTTTTCCGAAGGCTTGGTGTTGATATGACGCTACAATTGATAAACAATCGAGAAACCATATAATGAGATGATAATTAAATGCGATAGCAATGCTTTGAATAGGTATAACTGATAAAAATAGCTATTGAAACGATAATATGTATCGAATTGAAAGGCGAGGATCTTATGGAAATCTTTGGGAAGCGGCTGGTATTAAGTGTGGCGATTACAGCGATTGTCTTTAGTTCTGCAAACCTTTTTGCTCAGAATGCTATTAAAATCGGAAACATTACCGATTTGCAAAAAATCGGCAAAGATAGTGGTTTCCCTTTGAATCGTGAGTACGAATTGACTCAAAATATTGATGCAAGCGCTACCGCCGAGTGGAACGATGGAGCGGGCTTCGAACCCATCGGAACCGAAGATGATCCTTTTACAGGTATCATTAACGGGAAAAATCGTGTAATCACGGGATTGACTATTAATCGGCCTGAACAAGATTGTGTAGGACTTTTTGGCTATGTAAATGGAGCGGAGATCAAGAATATAATTTTGACCGGTGCTTCGGTTACGGGCAACGACTACGTTGGCGGTTTTATAGGTAGACGTGAGATAAAAGTCAATGACGACGACGAAGCGGAAGTGGGGATTCTGAGCAGTTGCTCTTTCAGTGGTGAAGTACAGGGTGAAAGTTATGTTGCCGGTCTGGTGGGGTGGAACTACGGTTCCATCATAAATAGTAACGTCACAGCCGACATTGTCGGGAATGCATATGTCGGTGGAATTGCCGGCTTTCTTGCAGCTACTGAAGCACACGCGACTGTTGCCAGTATTAATAATTGTGCTGCCCTTGGTGAAGTTACAGGCGAGACCTACGTTGGCGGGCTTGTAGGGTATGGCAATGGACGCGTTATGTATTCTCATGCGGCGAACGGAGTTTTCGGGACTATACATGTGGGCGGACTCGGCGGGGAGAATTATATGTTTACTATCAGCGATTCCTACAGCACAGGCACAGTGAAGACCGGCGATTTCGCCACCGGTATAGGTGGACTTATTGGCGTTAACTCTTATGGTACCGTACGCGATTGCTATGCTACCGGGGATATCGTAGCGGATGACAACAGTGTTGAACTGGGCGGACTCCTTGGAAAAAATTTAGGGATTATCGAAGGCTGCCATGCACAAGGCACAGTTACCGGCGGTGATAACTCCACACATCTTGGCGGCTTCATCGGATATAACGGCGCCGGGCAAATCAGCAACAGTTCCGCCACCGGAGACGTATACGGCGGTGGAGATTTTATGGGCGGGTTTATTGGGGAAAATAATGGGTCTACAATAAACCGCTGTTTTTCCTCAGGCGCCGTCATCGGCGGTGTTGATTTTATGGGAGGATTTATCGGCGAGAACGTTGGCGATATCACAGACTGTTATGCAACCGGTAACGTTAGCGGTACCGGAAATTATCGCGGCGGATTGATCGGAAATATTGGGGACAGTGACGTCAGCAATTGTTATGCAATCGGCGAGGTCAGCGACGGGGAACTTGCAGCTATGATTGGCGGGCTCCTCGGAAACATGTACATGGGCACGGTCTATTGGAGCTTTTGGAATGTTGAGACGAGCGGACAAGAGTTCAGCGCAGGCGGACAAGGATTGACCACGGAAGCCATGCTTGAGGTGTTTCCCTTTCAAGATGCAGGTTGGGGGTATGACGGTAATTGGGAAAAAGCAGAGAATGCGTATCCGAGACTTTCATGGGAAGGATTGGGCTTGCCCATCATCCCACTGCCCGGTGATCTGGCTTTTCCCGGCAGTGGTATAGAAGGAGATCCCTACAGCATCAGCACACCTGAGGAATTTGCCCAATTAAGCAACTATGCCCGGGCGCTAAATGCCCATTTCGTCTTAACGGCAGATTTAGATCTGTCCGGCCAAACACTGTCCCCCTTAGGCGATGCAAATGGATTTCAAGGGGCCTTTGATGGCGCCGGATTTGCGCTCTACAACGGAGTTCTAAATCGGTCTGATGGGTTGGATGTGGGGCTTTTTTCGAAACTTGCCGAGGGCGCGAGCATTACAAATCTCCGTGTCGAAAACATTATGGTTGCAGGAGCCAAGTTTGTGGGGGGACTCGTTGCAAATAATTTCGGAACCATCATCGGTTGTACTATATCCGGTGAAGTTAGCTGTACCGACGCGTCTGTGGGCGGACTGGTCGGCGTTAATTCCGGGCTTATCAACGATTGTTCCTCGGCGGTTAATGTAAGTGGGGGTACCCGTGTTGGCGGGCTTATAGGATTTAATAGCGAAGTTCTTGTTGGCTGTAGCGCCACGGGAACGGTTAGTGGTAATTCGCGCGTTGGCGGATTAGTCGGGCTTAACAACAATACTATTACGGATTCATGGGCCTCAGGAGATCTTCAGAGTACCTCGGATGATATTGGCGGCTTTGTTGGCGCCCACGCACAAGGTACGCTCAGCAATTGTTTTGCCACCGGCACGGTAACAGGTACCGGCAATAATATGGGTGGACTGATCGGGCTCAATAGCAGCGAAGTGAATACATCTTTTGCCGCCGGCGCAGTGATGGGTACCAGAAGGTTGGGCGGATTTATTGGAGCCAACAATGGCACTGTGAACATGTGTTACGCCTCAGGCGTCGTGCAAGGTTCCGATCAAATAGGAGGATTTATTGGATGGAACTCTTCCGGTTCCATAAATAATTGTTATGCCACGGGAGCCGTCACAGGTAATGTTTATATTGGCGGATTTGCCGGGTTGATGAATGCAGGCGGACTTCAATATTGCTATGCCGTCGGAACCGTGACCGGTTACGGCTATTACTTTGGTGGATTGGTTGGAAGTAGCAGTGTAACGATCAGTAACAATAACTATTGGGATATAGAACGTACCGGACAGACCTCCAGTGTAGCCGGCCAGGGACGTACAACGGCGCAGATGGTTTTCCCTTACGGCGGCACGAGTTATGGCTCTTGGAACTTTCAAGATATATGGGCACATGATACCTGCCGTCAACTAAACAAAGGATATCCTTTCTTAGCCCAGGTTGCTCCGGAATTTGATGAGAATGTTCCCCTGTGTGATGATGGCATAGACTGTACGGTCGATAGCTGTGATCCGGAATTAGGCTGTATAAATGACCCCGATGATACACGTTGTGATTTGTATGAGGGAGATGACTGTTGGACAGCCACCTGTGATCCTGTAGAAGGATGTGTTTATGTGTATATTTGTGAGGAAGGAGAAGAAGAAGGAGAAGATGAAGGAGAAGGGGATGGCGAATGTGAAGATCCAATGGCTTATTTTACTGCCAAACCATCAAAAGGAGACGCGCCCTTAACCGTGGTATTTAAGAATCTATCGGATAATATGGACGGTTGGACTTGGGATTTTGGTGACGGCAGTGGCAGTGACGAGTACAGTCCTGTTCATGTCTTTAATTATGGCGGCGACTTTATAACCAAACTGAGTATTTGGAATGAGTGCGGTGAAAAACAATATCAAGTACGCATAAGAGTGAACGGACCCGCACCTGAAGGTGAAGGCGAAGAACCCGTTGAGGGCGAAGGCGAGGGTGAAGAACCCCTTGAGGGCGAAGGTGAAGGTGAAGAACCCGTCGAGGGCGAAGGTGAAGGTGAAGAACCCGTCGAGGGCGAAGGTGAAGGTGAAGAACCCGTCGAGGGCGAAGGTGAAGGT
>JAAYJI010000111.1 GCA_012523015.1 Candidatus Hydrogenedentota bacterium | reverse complement strand
TTTCTGTGCTGCCGATATTCACGCCTCCCTGCGCCATCCGCCAGAGTGCGGCGTCGTGGTCTTTTTTGCGTGTGGAAACCACCGCATCACGGGCAATAAAACATTCGTATCCTAGGGCGGCCGCTGTTAAAGCAGTTTGCATAATGCAGACATGCGTTTCCATGCCGAGAATGACAAGCTGCTTCCGCCCGTAGGCTTCCAGAGCAGCAGCAAAGGATTCATTGGCAAGACAACTAAATTCCAATTTCGGAATACGCGGCACGTCTCCCACCACCTCCAAGATTTTCTCGGTAGTAGTGCCGAGCCGTTCAGGATTTTGCTCTGTAATGAGTATAGGGATATCAAGTAATTTTGCCGCGCCCGCAAGTTTGACACATTGAAACAGATAATTGGAAACTACCTTGGCGGATTTGGGCATCAACACCTCTTGAATATCAACAATGACCAATACGGATCGATCTTTTTCGAGCATGTGCTTTTCCTTTATTTGTTTTAAATCAGTCGTTAACATCTGCTCAGTTTCGATACTATGACATTACTTTTAAAAACAGGCGCAAGGCAATAAGACTTTATTGTTACACCAGCACATTGGGTCGTGAGGCTGCCCATTCCCGAACTTTGGGAAGAAGCCAGTCTTGCAGTTCTTTTTCCAAATAATACCGGGGTTCAAGAAGCGTATCCTCCGGGCTCACCATGCCCGTGTCTCGTGCCGTCGCCGCCAACTTTGTATCAGGATAGATGCGTATGCCAACTGTAATTTCAAGCACGTCGAGATGAAGCGATTCAGCGAAGGCAAGGCTCTCTTCCACGGTCTCCCGCGTTTCGCCGGGGCCGCCTAAAAGCAAAAAGCCCATACGGAAAAGACCATGCTTACCGAGCCGATCAGAAACAGCACGCACTTCACCGGGGCTGAATCGTTTATTCAATTCTTTGAGCACGGGCGGAGACCCGCTTTCAAATCCCAGACTAACCCGTTGACAACCGGAAGCCGCCATGAGCACAGCCAACTCTTCATCGACAGCCATGGGATATACGATTGCCTGCCAATGTAAATTGAGTTGACGATCAATGATTTCCTGACACAAAGCCTTGGTATAGGAGGGTGGAAAATTAAAGGTATTGTCGACGAAATAGAAGTTTGTAAATCCGGCGCGGACCCATTGCTCCATCCAATCGACAACACTTTTTGTGCTGCGCCTCCGTGCAATAGTCCCTTCAATAGCAGGGGTGGAACAATAGCTACACCATAAATGGCAACCGCGCCGTGTCTGCACGGGAATTGCCGCCTCCGGCAGCCGTTTCAACGTGGGTAACAAAAAATCGGCGCGAGGCAAGGGCCAGTGATCTAAATCACGGAGCAGGGGCGCGCTGGGTTTCAGTCCTCGTCCGGGCAACACGAGTCCGTCGATATCTTCAAGGGAGCGGCCTCCTTCGAGGCGTTCTAATAGCTTCACAAAGACTTCTTCACCTTCCCCGGCGATACCGATATCGGCACCAAGCCATGCCAAAGAACTTTCCGGATAAATGCTGAATCCGGCACCGCCCACTACGAAAAGAGCATCTGAATATTGCTTACAAAAAGCGATATCGTCTCGTATGCTCTCTAGAAGAAATCGACAGCCCTCCATATTTTGGTCGTCAATATTGCGCACAGTCATGGCGATGCATTCAGGCTGGAAAGAAAGAATCCGATCTTTCAACACTGCCTCAGGCTCAGGCTCACCCATCAAATCCAGAAAGAGCACCTCATGCCCTGCCCGTGCCGCAGCCTCCGCCACACACGCCAGCCCCAAGGGCAATACAGGCATATTTACCTCTTCTCGATTCGGTGAGACCAACAATATTCTCATGGCAAATTCCTTTTGTCTAGGATACACTTACTCTTCGACAGGCAGCAATTGTACTGCATCGGCAATGACGACACCGTCCGCGCCTTTATTGGATATACGAATGACCGCCTGCTCCTCAAAAAGGTAGGTGCCTAAGGATTTAAAGGGTTTGTGGTCACCGGGATCTTCTCGTTGATTAAGATACACTTCAGCAGCGTCCTCTTCACCGCTTATGGCAATCAGCGTGTTGGTCGCTCGGTTTTCATGAGGCGTGTAGCTGAGACGTACTTCATAGCGTCCGCGCCTCGGCACTGCAAGGGTATAGAGCGCTTCTGCCTCTTCCTTATTTTGCTGTGTGTGCTGAATGTAATTAAATCCGACCATGCCCGGCACTGCAGTTGAAAAAAGCCAGGTACCTTGGAGTTCGGCTTGCGTATTATCCTTAACGATGCCGGGAAGCGTTGCAGCATCGATATTGGTCTTTCCATCCATTTCCATCTCAAGAATTTGACCATCTGGAAGCAGACGTGCAGCAAGCTTTTCATAATCCAAGTTCTGAACGGACTCATCTGCTTCCAAAGACAATACGGCAGCCGTGGCGGCGGATTGACCCAAAATCATAAATACCGGCTCCATGCGGATGGAACCAAAAGCGATATGCGAGGACGAGACACAAACAGGGACCAACAAGTTGGCGCATTCACTTTCTCTCGGTACCATAGCGCCGTAGTCAATGGGATAAGGGCCGCCGGGATTAATTTGTACATCCCCCTCATTTTTTGCGCAAGCACGCCCCTTTTCATCGTATGCCACATACCGCTGTGTATTATGGGAATCCATGTTATAACTTCCCATACCCACGGAACACGGCGTTTCTTGCATACGTCTGAGATGGCGTTCTGAGACGACAAAGTCGCTGACCATGCGCCGCGATTCCCGCACATAAATTTGATAGGGCCAATGTCCGTTATCGGCAAATTCGTCTTTGGCAAGTCCCCATTGGCTCATTTCATCGCGCACGTCTTGTGCGACCCGCGGATCATTAGCGAGAAACCAAAAATACCCCTTTTGATAGGCTTCGTGCTCCCGTAAAATCTCGCGGCGCCGCTCATAAGATGCCACGGGATAATCATAGTTCATGCCTATATTATCGGTAGAAAAGGCGCCGCGGTTGTTCGTATCCGTCTTCAGATTGGGAAGCATATCGAACTTGCCGAACATTTCACGATATCCGGCGTCAATACAGCGTCCGAGCAATTCATACTCGAGCGGATCGTAACCCTCCGGTTTGGGGAACGGGACGCGATTATCCGGCCGCTGCGTGAGACAAACCCGATAATTATAGGCCTGCAGCCGCTGATCAGCCTCACCATCCGTACCGGGATCCTTATCATGAATACGCGGCAGCAAACCGCTGTCAGGATCTCCGGGCACCCGATAAGGATCAATACAATCTTCAAACTGATGGCTTACCGCATTCTGTACTTGTACGCCATTGAGAGTTTCGTCGTAGACAGCGTTGGATTCACGGCCGACGGTATAACTGACACCGGCAGCGGCCATCAGATCCCCTTCATAGGTGGCATCAATAAATCGCTTGCCATAATAACGCTTGCCTGATAAGGTGCTAAGGGATACAATCCGATTGCCCTCCATCTTCACCCCTTTTTCTCGATCGAGCCATTCATTGCGATGAACGGGAATTTTATAAGTTGCAATCATTTCTTCAAAGACCTGCTCGGCAACATGGGGCTCAAAAACCCACATGGTCCGGAACTCTCCATCCATGGCAGGAACCCCTTGTCCGCGGTTTCCAAATTCCTCGCGGGATTGCCAACGCCACGTATCTTCCTCTTGATATTTTTTCCAGACCTCATGATAAAAGCTTCTTGCTAAACCGCCGATCACTGCTTTGTTGCCTGTGTCGGTATAGCCCAGTCCGCTGCTGGTCAGTCCCCCCAAATGCACGTCGGGAGATACGACAACGACGGTCTTATCCATTTTTACGCTTTGTACTGCAGCGATGAGTGCAGCGGAATTCCCGCCGTAAATGACAAGGTCGTAGACCTCTGCCGCTTCACTCGGGGCATAAATCGACATAAAAACCACAGCCACAACGATCAGCCTGCGCATAATGAATTCCTTTAAAAGTTCAGATTAAATAAAGACTTTAGCTATAACGCTTTGCTTCGATCTTTTGATCCTAACAACAATAAAAACAACAGTTCAACGTAATTCTTCAGGTATATTGTACAACTCTCGGAAATTTTCAATGCGATGAAAGGTCAAGAAGTTGGCGTCGTGGTTGTTGCGCGCGCCGCCGATACCGTCATCGTAGGCTGTCCTGCACACGGCTATAATGTCATCCCCGTCAAACTGCCAATCTACATATTGAAACCCGTGTGCTTCCGTGTCGGGGTGGTGCAGCAAGATAGCGCGCTCTTCCCAATGTCGAAGATCGGAAGATGCACACAAAGCCAAGGTGTTGCGGATGCCGCTGGGACGTGTTGGTTTTTGAAACTTTTCAGGTACTACTGTGGCAAGCATCCAATAGGTACCGGTCGACTCATCGGGGCGAATGGTAAACTTCTTGGCAGCACCGGGAAATTCATAAAAGCCGGTGTCTCCATCAAAAGAAGCGACTTTCCCATCGGAACTCACGTGGACCGTTGCCCCTTTTTCAGGAAAATCAGGCGTATCCACACGCAATACATTTACGATAGAGCCATCGGGCGCGACGACGGCATTGCCTTCCAGCCAGCCCCCGAACTCACCGTCAAGCCACGCTTCATCTCCCTTTAGGAAATTGCTGATAGTCCAGTTTTCTGCACGCAATAAATCCGCGTCAACGGCTATTGATAACATGCCGGCACTGTAACGATACCCCCACTTCGTGCCATTGGAAGCATCTTCAAAGGCGCGCCATAAACGGCCTTGATGTTCAACAACGGGAACGGGCGCTGTATGAAATTGCCCCTCTTCTGTGAGCAGCCCTGTTTCACCATCCACCGGCTCCGTCCAAGTTTCCCCGTGATCAAGGGAACGGCGAATTACGATACGTCCATGATGTTTCTCCACGCCCATAATATAGACGGCGCCGTTATGATGGAATAGTTTCGGCCAAAATAAGCATTGCAGTTCGGTCAATTGCCGCCAATGTTCGCCCCGATCATCAGAGCGATAGACCGCCGCCGTCGCACATTCATGCTCCTTGCTTTCCGGTCCAAAATAATCATGGGCAGCAAGATACACCCCATCAGGCAATACGGTCAGGCTGGGTGAACCAATGTAACGACCCGAGGCTTGTGGCGCATGCTGAATCACCACACCCGGCGGCAAGGCAGTGGGCATCATCGCGAAATGAATGTTGCCCGCTGTCATTTCCACCGCCTCTAAAAGCCCCTCTTCCCCATAGCTAAGGCGATCAATAGCAATCTGTCGGGCAGCATGATAGCCCTCAGCCGCCTTTTGATGATTCCAGCGATGATAGACAATAAAATCTTGGTCTCTTGCTTGATCGTAAAGGATGGAATGATGACCGGGACCTTTATGCTCTTTGCTGCTTTCTAACACAATCCCTTGATAATGCCACGGGCCCGTGGGGCTGTCGGCAAGGGCATAATGAACCGCGTAGCCTGCGGTACGAAAATCACCGCTGCTGTAGGATAGATAATAGCGCCCTTGCCGTTCATGCATGTAAGGAGCTTCAGTAAAATGGGGAGGTGTTTCCACCTTGATCTCCCGACCCAACGCAGTCCAATCTCCGCTAAGCTCGTAAATGCGCAGCACAGCGCCGGCACTGCCGCCTGCATAGAGATAGGCTACACCGGTTGACGCATCCACAAAGACCATGGGATCAATAGCCTCGAAGCCTGCTCCGCCCGTTAGCAGAGGCGCATCCATCGCTTTAAAGGGTCCTGCCGGATTCGTGCCGACTGCGACCCCGATACGTGAAGGGGCAGTGCTGCGTTGCGGTCCCACCGAGAAGTAGAGCAGCCAGCGCCCCTCTTTTTCAATGATACACGGTGCCCAAAGCCGCCGATCCTTTTCACCATCATCATAAAACCAAGGGATATCTTCAGCTTTTAAAATCGGACCGTGCCGTTCCCAATGCTGCAAGTCTGTTGAGCTGTAGCCATAAAGAAGGGTTGGTTCTTTGTATCCGGTAACATACATCCACACCGTATCACCGACCACGACGACGTGCGGATCGGCACCGGTCAACACCGGATTAAGCGGCGCGTCCAAGGGGAATGCGCCCGCAGAAAGGCTTGACAGAATGACCGAAACGAGGATTAAGCAATTTCTTTTCACCAATACACTCCTTATAGGTAATTTAAGACAAATCGTCATAATAGGGGCAGTATCCCGAAGAATACACCGTGCATTATGAAGGGTAAAGCGTTGTAACATCAAGGTACCCTGCGCCTCGCCGCTTCTTTAGAAGGTCAACGCCCTTCCGCAGCAAACGCATCGTTACAAAAAGGACGCAGGTATTTGGCTCTTTCTATTCCCATAGGTTACCATGTTCCTTATCCTGCTTAGCGGATCATACAGCGTTTTGCATGTCCGCTTTGTAAAGACCAATCGCCCTATCAGGCGCGGAGGAAGAGCACATGGTAGAAGGCCCTTTATTGTTACTCATTCTTGCGGCATCGATCCTATTTATTATCGTTGTCACCGCAAAACTTAAGTTCCATCCATTTTTCGCCTTGTTGCTCACCAGTTTCCTCGTCGGATTGTTGGTGCGCATGCCCTTGGACGAAGTGGTCAATACGATCAACACCGGTTTCGGAAATATGATGCGCCAAATCGGCTTGGTCATCGTATTGGGTACTCTCATCGGCGTCTTTCTTGAAAAATCCGGGGCAGCCCTACGCATGGCGGAAACCGTCCTCCATGTTGTCGGCGAGAAGCGGCCGCAACTTGCCATGGCACTTATTGGCGCTGTTGTGAGCGTGCCCGTGTTTTGTGATTCGGGCTACGTCATTTTGTCAAGTCTCAACAAAGCCATTGCCCGTAGGGCGCGCATCTCGCTGGCGTCTATGTCCGTCGCATTGGCAACCGGGCTCTACTCCACCCATACGCTTGTACCGCCAACACCCGGCCCCATCGCTGCAGCCGGTGCCTTGGGCGCAGAACATCATCTGGGGCTGATCATCCTTTTGGGTATTGTCGTATCCATCCCCGCCATTTGCGCCGGCTATTTTTGGGCAACGCGCATGGCCGTAGGTATTGAGACTGCAGAAGAGATACCCGTTGAGGAAAGCATGAGCGCTGATGCGGGAAGCTTGGATCGCCCCTCGGCGTGGCTCTCCTTTGCGCCCATTGTGGTGCCTGTGCTGCTCATCGCCGTCGCCTCGGTCATCAGCAGCTTGAAGGTGGAAGGCGCCGCAGCACAGCTTTTCCTCTTCTTAGGCTCCCCGCTGGCAGCCTTGATGATTGGGCTGCTCTTCGCGCTATTGTTGCCGCGCAATCCGAACATGACGCTGTTTAACACGTGGATGGCGGAGGGTATCCGACTGGCTGCGCCCATCTTATTGATTACCGGCGCGGGCGGCGCTTTTGGCGCAATCTTGAGCGCAACTCCCATAGCGGACTTGATCAAAGGCTTTGCGGGAAGTGGTTTGCCACAAGGCCCCTTTGTGCTTGTGCTGCCCTTTGTGGTGGCGGCATGCTTGAAGACGGCACAAGGAAGTACAACGGCGGCATTGGTCGTAAGCGCCACATTGATAGCACCCTTTTTAACAGAATTGGGGATGAATTCACCGGTGCAGTTGGCGCTGATGGTCATGGCAATCGGGTCGGGAGCGATGATCGTGTCCCACGCCAATGACAGTTATTTTTGGGTGGTCACTCAGTTTAGCGGTATGAATGTGCGGTCGGCCTATAAGGCAATGACACCGGCGACACTGGTACAAGGTCTTGCAGCTTTCGCCACCACCTTTATCTTGTATCTCGTGCTTGTCTAAAAAGCGTCAAGCTTATGCGGAGGCGTCGTAGGCCTCTTCGTAAAGGGCAATCGTATCTCGTGCCATACGCTCCACGCTGAAGGCTTCGCACGCGTAGGCGTAGCCCGCTTCCCCCATCTCTTTAGATCGCGCAGGATTGGTGAGTACTTCGCGCAGGGCATCTTCAAAAGCGCCTGCTTCCTCAGGATCATAAAGCAGTCCGCCGCCGGAAGCTTCGACAATCTCAGGATAGGCACTGACATGAGGTTGCACAACCGGAATCGCACGAGATAAGGCCTCAATGATATGCATGCCAAAGGCTTCACCGCCGCGAACAGGCGCGGTCATAACGCTGAGTCCTTGAAAGAAAGCAGCGTCGGGGGCAGATTGAAAATCCCAGGTGATTTCGGTGTCCCCCAAAAAGCCCGCGTCGGACAGGCGACGTTCCATATTTTCCATGAAGGAAAGATCAGCCGGTGTTGCGCCGCCTGTGGCACGGAGCCGCAATGACGCCAACTCCTCTTCTTGCTTTAAGCCTATAAAGGCTTGCACCACCTCTTCAAAACCTTGCGACGGATTGAGCCGCGATAAATATCCAACAAGGGGCGGCTCTGCAGATTGGAAGGTTGGTTTTTCCGACGGCAAGTCAATGCCCGGATAAATAACACGGTGTTGTTCCGGCCTGAGATCCATTTGTTTAATCATCCGCTCCCCATACCAATGACTGGTGGAAACGAAATGAGTCACCTCACGGCCATGACGCGCCATAGCTTCCCAGCACAACTTATCGTAAGGGGCGTTCATCGTATTTACCCAAGGCTCTTCATCTTGTAAAGAACAGACAATGGGGCAATTGAGCGCTTCACGCAATGCCGGAACAAAGCCCAACAACAGGGCATTGGAAATGTGGATCAGATCGGGCTTGGGCTGCGTGGACAGCCACTGCAGGAAGCGGTCAAATTCCTGTTTTTGATTGCCTTGCCGCCCTTCCAGCATGGACAGGGTCATAGAACCGAGTCCGGCGGCGTTGGTCGTGCCTTCTCGTGCCGCCGCCTGTCGCAATAGCACGGGAAGGTTCAGCAGTCTGTCGAGCCAGTCCGGCATCCGCCTTAAAAAGGGAACTTTCTCGCGTACAAAGACGCTGATGCCTCCGAAAAATAAGGGCACATCAGTATCCGCTGCGGTGGCTCCGCCATACATGGGCAAATACAGCGGCACGAGTACAACATCATGCCCATGCTGACGCAAGGATCGGATCAACAGATGATCGCGCAAACAATTCTGACAGTAAAAAGTGCCGCCACTGCCGGGCACCAGATGAAGAATTTTCATGGCAACTGCCTTTCAGTGAACAGGACACGCCCTGCACGGGAGATTAATGTAAGTGTACCGACCTCGATCCGCTCCATCTTATGGATCTGCGATCTTCGGGGCTGGATACAGTATCATGTTCATTAGCGTTTTATAAGCCAAACTTCCGCCACGGTAGAATGTTTGCGCCAGTTGAGCTCAGATTGCTCTTCCGGAACCCAATTCACCGTGAGCGCTTGATCGGCTGTGAGTAACTTGGGAATGGGATATTCCTTAATTTCTTCGAGGTTTTCCGTTGCAATGGAAGGCGTAAGGGCATAGCCATCAGCCTGAATATTGGCAAAGCCGGTGCCGGTCATACGCAGAACATATTCCGCTTCCGGATCCAGACCGGTGTAAACCATGGTCATGGGGAAATTCAAGGTGTGCTGCCAAGACAGGCGTTTTCTGCTGAATCCCGTGTCCCACCACGAGAAACCGGGACAATTGTCGAGTACATTGATCGGTTCCAGATTCAGGTTTTCAAGACGCTTCACATGAGGTGATTTTCCTGGATCGCCGACATCGTCATAGAAAGAACCGGGACCGGGATTCTCCCATGTGGCGAGTTTTTGCAGTGCCGCCAGGCGCGCTGATTCATCGGGCAACACGCGGATGGCTTGAAATTCATCCTCTAAAAACCAACGGTTGTTGAGCGGAGAATCCAAGAAATCTAAGCTGCAGCCCCGTTCATAGCCTGAAGCTTGATATTTATCAACACTGGATTTCAGCCCGATCGAGTGGAAGAGGGCGTCATATAAAGCAATAATACGTTCTTGCATTTCAGGCGCTATATTCTCGGAGACCGCCCGCTCCAGCACCGCCATGGACGCATCAATGGCTGCCACGGCTCCGGTATCCTTGGCTGAGAGCAACAAGGTATTCACTTTTTCTTCAAGACCAGTCTCATAGAGCAACCGTTTGCGTGTGTAGCAGTCATAGTAAGCGCGTACGAGAAGCATCTGCCAACGCCAATTATCGGCCAGTTCGGGCAGGGCATCTTCAAGCTGACGCCACAACGCAAAGGTAGCGTCTACACTGCCATTTTCAGCCAAAGGTCCTTCCCAATTCTTTTCTTGGGCGAGAATACCGTCGGCAATGGCTTCGGCATGTTTGGAGCTAAAGAAAAAGCGCGCGTAGTCGATAAGGGTATCACGGGGTGTGACGGTGGGATCCCAGCCAAGAGCCGACCAGATCGTCTTGTTCACGTCATCATGAATACCGTCGGAATAGGTGATGAATCCTGTTGTATAGGGCGCATAGTAATTATGAACAAGGGTGTAGAAAACAGGACGGGGATTGATACATTCGCGGCCGAGGGTCATAGCAAAGGCGGGATCCCACCAAGGAACGGGGAACTGGCAGCGGACGGTATGCGTAATATCGGGATAATCACGAATCGGATAGACGTCACTGAGAATCGGACGGGATTCTTCGGCAGAAGGACTGCTCGGACCCGACACCAAACCGCCAAACCAAGCGGGACGTTCTCGTTCTATCCATGCGTAAATATCTTTACATTGCTTCTCATCAAACCATTGCAATGATAACCATATCTTCGCTTTCGGATGAGATTTGAGTAAGGGTTTGCTTAGATCGGTCAGGAAGGGCAATACCAATTCCGGAGGATTGGCACCTGGATCTCCACCAGGGAAAAACACGCCGGTCAGTTCAGGACAATCTTTGTATAATTGGATATGTTCAGCAATATGAGCCGCCCGTTTCTCTTTCTCTGACAAATCGAATACGGCAGGCGTCCACACCCAATACTCCAAGCCATACTGTTGGCAAATCTCGCTCATGCGCCGGTTCATGGCGCGCCGGTCTAAGGGCATGTGCGGGCTTTCACGATCATCTTCCATGGGAATGTTTTCGATGCTGTTACAGCCGAAAAGCATGAGCTCACGAATATATTGTTCATATTGAGCATCATCCCAGGTGTCATAGCTGTTAGCGCGGAAGCGATATCCCAGTTGATGGCCTCGAATCGGTGAAACAGGGCTTAATACGCCCGTGTTGGTTATCGGAAAGGTCACCACACCGGGCTCCCAATTCATGGTACGCAGGAAATGGCCTACGGCAAATAAAAGCCCTCGCTTATCAGCACCGCAAAGCACCACGGTATCCGATTCCGTGGTGATGCTATAGCTTTCCGCAGCCCCGGAACCGGACACCTTCAATTGGATCAGCGGCGTTGCCTCTGTTCCCGGTGCCACGACCTGCCACGAGATGCCCGTTCGCTTCTCGGTCTCTTCAATAAGGACGCGACTTGCAATCTCCACAGCGGAAGGGTTGGAACTTTTCACACTGCTTACGGCGGCGTTGCTTAAATCAAGATCTTTAGCAAAGCACAAGGGCGCCGCCAAAACAACAATTAAAACCAAAAGAAACGAAAAATAACGGGGCATCCAATACTCCTCTCTTAAGTGACAACCAATAATTCAAAACGCTTAACGTTATATCATAAAATGGCGAGTATGGGCTAACCAAGGGCGGAGTGTTCGCCATAGCGCCGCCTTATATCCTCATAAAACCCCGCTTTTTTACGAAGAATTTAAGAACAGACGTTTTTTTTTGTGTTATAAACCGGGTTGCAATAAAATAGTAGCATCACAGTGGTTAATTGAGATATATAGTCTCCATTCTTCGGCTTACACCACTTCTGCCCTCCTGATCAATTGTGGCGACCACCTCGTTCTTTGTACCGATCAAATCACTTTTGATGGCCTGTTGCCCGTCAAGAGAGATGTAATAGAGATCGTCGTCTTCTTGCACGAAAAAATCGGAAGCCGGGACTATTTCAAGAGCCGTGCTCATGCAGATGGATTTCCCGGCCCCCTATAGGAAGAATAGCATTGTAAAACCCATGCAATGCAGGACAAATTTCGCGGCGGCCCCTTTCAAAACTAGTCGGTTTCTTCTGTAAAGAACCGCAAGAACAAAGGGGAATTCAACGATCATGGTCAGCACAAAAGTCACGCAGACCATGGTCCAAAAAAGAGGCGGCAAGTTTTCAATGGTCCCATTGCTATTCTCCGAAAGATGTATCCGGGCCTCCCTTATTTTTACGCACGCAAGTATTTTTACGCACGCAAGAAAAAGAGACTTAGATCTTCGAGTTTGAACCTGCGGCGGCGAAATCGGATGAGTTGAACTTAATCAGGTGGGGGCGTATACTGTAGCATCGTCTGCTGAAAAGCACCGCCTTTGTCTTTATCAAGAAGAAGCACGTTATCTTTGCGCTATGTTGTTCTATACGCAGGGTACGTCAATACCTTCTCCCGAAGACAAGGTACCCTCACATTCGTGGATAGCTTGGATTGTAATATGGCCGCCCCTCCGGCGGGGCAAAGAAGTACAAGGAAAAAAAGATGATGAAACGATTATTGATAATCATGGCGGTAATAACGGCGTTGTGTGCAATAAACACCTACGCGCAAGATTGGCAATCCCTCACGCCTGAAAACAGTCTGGATGGCTGGCGTGTGCTCAGCGGTGACTGGCGCATTACCGATGAGGGCGTGATTGTTGGAAAAGCGGCAAAGGATGTGAATGCGTGGTTGTTCTATGAAAAGACCATGTTTGCCGATTGTGAGGTTTCTTTTGAATTTCGCACGCCTGTACCGACGAACGGCGGCATTCAACTGCGCTCACACTGGCTGCCCCGTATGCCCTTGGAAGACGGAGAAAGCATTGAAGATGCTCCCCGGCAAATGCACGGCTACCAAGTAAATGTGGAAACACGTAAACGGCTGGCTACGGGAATTATCATGGAAGAGAACGGGCGCGGTTATCTGGCAGAACCTTCGGAAGAGGCTGCAAAAGCGCTGAAACAACGGGACTGGAATACGGTGCGTGTCATCGCCCGCGGCACAAAAATTGAAGTCTACCTTCAAGATATTTTCGCATGCAGCATAGAAGATGAAGCCTTTATCAACGGATATCTCGCCTTACAACTCAATCCCTACGAATCGACCGAGGAATACACCGAAATTGAATATCGCAATATCCGCGTGAAAGATTTTGGACGAGAAGGAAACTGGCGCGCCCTCTTTGACGGCACTTCATTAAATGGATGGAAAGAATGGGGCGAAGAAGACTGGAGCGTTAATGAGGGAGTGATCTGGGGCAAAAGTGGACCTAAACAATCGGAAGGCTACTTGGCAACGGAAGAAATCTTTAAAGATTTCCGAGTACGGGGCCGCTTCAGAATCATGGGTGACGGCAATTATGGACTCTTCTATCATTCAACGATTACCTTGCGTGATGACGGATATCCGGTGATCGCAGGACTGCAAGGAGAAGTGGAACCGAGTTTCCCCGGCAGTTCAGGATGGGTCTATGAAAGTTATAAACGAGGATGGCTGGTAAAGCCCGATCATAACACCATGGAATCAACAGCGCTGCGTGTGGGCGAGTGGAATGAAATAGAATTGCGCAGTGACGGAAACAAAATTACGACTTGGGTCAACGGCATCCGTGTACTCGATTATACCGACACAGATCAACAACTTTTCGAGGGCAGCTTCGCGCTGCAGTTGCACACCGGCGGCGCAGACGGTATCGGCTGGAACGCCCTGTATGTGCGCGACTAAGATTTAACCAACCAACTTTGCTTGAATTACAGCATTCACGGCGGCCGAAAGCTACGGCGGCCGTGATTTTTTTTGTCTCTATACAAAGTCTTAGAACAGATCCGGCCGCTCCCGAGAACGTAACGACAAGAATTGGAAATGAAGGAATCGCAGCGATAATTTTAGAGACATCCAAGGATGCAACAACATGGTCCGAAGGAGTTTTAAGGCTGTGAATGGCCGACAATAAAACGCTCGATACAGACTGCGCTCACGGGCAAGGGCTGTTTTTTCAATGGCAGGATCCCGCCATCGACTCACATAGGGGATGAGTTGAAATTCAATTTCGTCGCGGAAACGTTCCGCCATGACACTGCCGCCGTAGATGGCAATGCTGCTGACTGCGATCATATCCAGCGATGAAGCAAGCACGCCGCGTTTAGTCACCTTGAAATCTGCTTCGCTTTCGAAAGGACCGCCCACAATGATGAATCCAAAGCTCTCTATACCAGCATCCCGTATCAACTGCAGTTGTTTGTTTATGCTTTGCGGGTCAACGCCTTTACCATAGTTCTCTAAAACATGCTTAGAATAACTTTCAACGCCTACAATAACGCGCACACATCCGGCTTTACGCATCCATGAAAGCATTTCCGCTTCAAGGGTATCAACACGAGACAGACAACTCCACTTCAGTTTAATCTATTTGTCTATGATCCCTTTACAAATACGAATGACACGTTGCCTATTCACAGTAAAGGTATCATCAAGAAATCGAAGCACCTTCACGCCGAGGTCGGCAAGTTCCTGCAGCTCTTGGACCACCTGTTCCTCACTGCGCGTGACATAGCGCTGATCTTGCGGGCTCGTACAATATGCACAAGTAAAGGGACATCCACGGCTTATCTGGAGGGTTGCGAAAGTGCCGTGCATAAAACCTTCCTGATATTTTTTTCGATTGATAAGGCTGTAGTCGGGAAAAGGGATGTGTTCAAAAGAATGAATATAGGCAGGTTCATTTATGAAGATTTGGGAGTCTTTGTTGCGGCCGGCGAGACCCGGAATATTTTCCGGACAATGCCCCTGCGCAAGTGCCAGTACATAAGGCACACAACTCTCTTCCACATCCCCCCGGAAAACGACATCTACTTCCGGCGCCTGCAACAATTCCTCTGGAAAGCGTGTCGCATAATATCCAAACAGACCAAGCTGCATGTGCGGCACTGTTCGCGCTAAATGAATAGCACAGGCGTAATCCGTGCTCACCGATTCCACGCCAAGTAAAGCAATCAGGACATCAGGCTGTTCTGCTGCGAGCACACGGCTTACTTGCGCCTCATTCATTTTTTCTGCAATAGCGTCTATAAATAGAATAGAGGCACCCGTTCCTTTTCGTATACACGAAGCGGCCTGCAACAGCTCAAGGGGCGGAAAAAAGAAGGGCGAATTATAGGTGCACATATAGCGGCGCACCAAGGCTTCCGTATGGGGAAGATTAATAAGGGCAACCTTCGTTCTGATGGGCTGATCAGCGTTGGCAATCACGAGTTACTCCGAATGAAAAGCTATCTGTGCTGTTCGTATCTTTTGGAATTATACCTGATAATCAGTTGTGCCGGACTGCCCCCTCTACGCGTACATTTCTTTTAACTGTTCCCGTTCCTGCTTGATATATAAGCCCTCTGCTTCTGCAAAAAGAATCTTGCCATTTTGGGAACTCATAACCGCGGAGGTAAATATTTTGCGCCCTTCTTGGCGCAGGATCTTCGCTTCTATCACCGTATCTGTACCCAGGGCGATTTTGTTTCGATACTGCACCGACAGGGATGCCAACAACGCCAAGGCACCTTGAGAGAATACGGCCATCCCCATGGCCTCATCAAATACAGAGGCGATGCTCCCGCCATGGGCATAGCCGGGAGGCCCTTGTGCCGCCCAGCCGAACCAAGCGCAGGCGAAGACCGTCTGATCGTTTTCTCGTAAGAAATAAGCAACACGAAGGCGATTTTCCGCTTTGTCACCTGCTAAAAAGGGTCTTCCTTCGCCTAATACAGGAAACTCTTGGAGCGCAATCCAGCCCGGTTCCGGTATTACCTGCGGCGCTTTTAATTCCAGTTTGTCCATGATATCCTTTGGGGCAATCCCTTCTTTTATTCGAAGAAGGCGGAAATTTCTATTTCAGCCGTAAGCGCAGCATCCTCAACAAAGTCCAATGTTTCAATGCGCAGGCAGCGTTTAATATCCGCTTCAACGGCTTCAACCGCTTTTTTCCAAGAAGAAGCGCCGGCAATGGAAACCCGTTGTATCGGAGCCGCCATGCTAAGGTTCGCATCTGCTTTGGCGCGGCGCACCTGCTCAACAATCTTTAAAGCAGCGTCCCAAACCATGGTTTCCGTTTCTTGCGCTACATGGGCGAACTCTTCAACCTTTGGCCATGGGCTCAGGTGGATGGAGGCGTTCATATCCGCATCTTCGGCGAAATCCCAATGCCATATTTCTTCGCTGATATAGGGAACGAAAGGCGCGAACATCCGTACCTGTGCGCGTAATAACAAGCGCAGCGCGGCACACGCGGAAATGCGTTCCGGCGTCAGCGCTTCATCATAGGTTCTCGGCTTCGCCATTTCTAAATAATTATCGCAGAAGATCGGCCAAAAGAAATCCTCAACAATGCTGAGGGCTTGCGCATAATCAAAGGCTTCGAAAGCTTGGGTGGCGCGCGTAATCACGGGACGCATCTCTTGAATCACAGCACGATCCAAAGGCGTCGTAATATTTTCAGGCGCCAGCAAGTTTTTATCGATGCCTTCATAACGGCCAATGACAAATTTCGCCGCATTAAATAATTTGGTGCAGAGCTTCTTCCCTACTTTAAAGATTTGTTCATCATAGGCTGTGTCCACGCCAAGTCTCGCCCGCGCTGCCCAATACCGAACGCTATCCGCGCCGTACTGGTCGATTAAGGGTTCCGGTGTCACTACATTGCCTTGGCTCTTGGACATTTTCTTGCGGTCAGGGTCGAGTATCCATCCGCTGATGACCACATTGCGCCAAGGAATTTTTCGCTCGTGCAAATAGGCTTTGACAATAGTATAAAATGCCCATGTCCGTATAATTTCATGACTTTGCGGTCGGATATCCATTGGAAAGACCCGTTCATGGCGCTCGGGATCATCCACCCAACGGCTGGCAATTTGCGGCGTTAAGGAACTGGTCGCCCACGTATCGAAGACATCGGGATCGCCCATGAAACCATTGGCTTGCCCGCGCTGCGATTCATCATAACCGGCAGGTGCCTCATCGAGAGGATCGACAGGAAGACTGTCAGGATCAGGCACAATAATCTGATCATAAAGGCAATTCCCGTGTTCATCTAATTTGTACCATAAGGGAATGGGCACGCCAAAGAAGCGCTGGCGGCTCAGACACCAATCCAGATTCAGCCCATCCACCCAGTGTTCATAGCGTTTGGACATGAAGGCGGGATGCCATTCAATTTTCTTGCCTTGTTCTTGTAAGGCTTCTTTTTTATCCAAAATTTTGCCATACCATTGCCGTGTGGGCAGCAATTCAAGAGGGCGATATCCTTTTTCAAAGAATTTTACGGCATGCTCGATTTCTTGACGGGAACGGTCAATCACGCCGGAGGCGGCCTCAGCAATCTCCACAATCTTTTCTTGCGCCTTTTTGGTAGGTAGTCCCGCTAATTGCTCATAAACGGTATTGGCTTGATCGGGATCAACACTGAAGAGTGCTGCGTCCTCGTGCGCATCGTTGGAAAACTGCAACGGAAGTAATTTCCCGTCTTCACCCAAGATTTGCCGTAAGGGAAGTTTGTATTGGAGCCACCATTCGACGTCAGTTTGATCGCCAAAAGTACAGACCATGACCACGCCGGTCCCTTTTTCGGGGTCGGCTCTGTTGTCTTTGATAATGGGCACGGGCACACCAAAAAGGGGCGTAATCGCTTCTTTATCGGCATAGGCAACAAAACGTTCATCATCGGGATGAACCATTACTGCCACACAAGCGGGCAACAATTCCGGACGCGTAGTAGCAATGACCAGATATTCCTCGCTTCCTCGAATGGGAAAACGCAGGAAATGATAGGCGCCGGGCACTTCTTTATCTACCACTTCCGCTTGCGCAATAGCGGTATGAAAATCGATATCCCAGAGGACAGGCCGATTGTCTTGATAGACCTCGTCCTTTTTTAACATATCTAAAAAACTGGCTTGCGACGTGCGGCGGCAATGTTCGTCGATCGTCGCATATTCAAGCGACCAGTCGTAACTCAATCCGAGGCGGCTCCACAAATGGCGGAACGCCGTCTCATCTTCTTTCGTTACGAGCTCGCATAATTCGATAAAGTTTTTGCGGCTAATCGGTGTGGGAGCTCCCTTCGCCATACGCTCTGCCTTAAAGTCGGGATCATAGTGGATATGGGCTTCACACTTAACATTAAATAAGTTTTGTACGCGCCGTTCTGTGGGCAGACCATTATCATCCCAGCCGATGGGGAAGAAAATATTTTTACCGCACATGCGTTGGAAACGCACAATGAAATCTTGATGGGAATAGCTGAATAAATGTCCCACATGGAGCGATCCTCTCACCGTTGGCGGCGGCGTATCTACGGCAAAAGTCTCTTCCCGTCCGCGGCTCGGATCCCAAGCATAGATAAGGGAATCAATCCAGCTTTTTCCCCAATGTTCCTCAATGCTCGTCGGATCGTATTTTTTTGGCATGCTCATACATTTGCTCCTTCCGGTGACTTACGGCCCGGAATCTCTTCAATTTTTTGATCTATTTTAAGGCGAAAAACGTTTCTTTGCTTGAATGTTAAGAAAAGAACCCGTTCGGCCGGCTTCCGTTCCACCCCAACGTAGTCTCTTATTCGAACTCCTCACTCCAGTTTATATTATACTTGAAATGTTACTGATGCTTCACCATGCGCCTTTTCAAAACAGCAGAAGAATGAATTATCCTCCTATAAAAGAGACAATCGGTGAAGCACGCTATTACAATCTTAATCTCGTTACAACACAAACAGCACAGGAGAAAAGCCGTATGCTACTGTCACTATTGGTACAAGGCATGATACTGTCCACAGCTTTCCAAGGCGAATTGATCTTTCCCATGAATACTTATCACAACCACGGCTCCGGGATCGTGGAAACACCTTCGGGCGATCTGCTCGCCGTGTGGTTTCATGGCAGCGGCGAGCGCCAGTCCGATGATGTGATGCTGCAGGGTGCCCGTAAGCGCAACGGAGAAGAAAGTTGGTCTGCGCCTTTCCTCATGGCTGATACACCCCATCTGCCCGACTGCAATCCTGTACTTTTCATTGATCAGCAAGAGGTGCTGTGGTTGTTCTGGATCGTTGTACAAGATAACGAGTGGGGCGGATCCCTTTTAAAATACCGAAAGTCTACAAACTACGACAAAGACGGCGCCCCGATCTGGGATTGGCAGGATGTCATTCATGTGCGGCCCTTGGAATTGGAAGAACGCTTTACTCGTGTCCTTGAAGAGGGTATGGATACCTACGCCGCACTTTTAAACGGCATTCCGGAACTCAAAGAGAAAGCCGTTGATTTACAAGGGCGCAGCCGTGAAAAAATACATCAACGCCTAGGATGGATGACACGAACCGCTCCCATCTTATTGGATGAACAAACCCTCATATTAGGACTTTATTCGGATGTGTTCAATTGCTCCTTGGCGGCCTTTACAAATGATGGCGGTGTAAACTGGCGTTTCAGCACGCCCATACTTGATCCGGATCTGACCATGTTGGGCAACATACAACCCGCTTTCGCCAAACGCACCAACGGCGAGATCGTCGCGTTTATGCGCGACAACGGACTGCCGAAACAGCTGCGCACTGCGGTTTCCAAAGATGGAGGTATGACGTGGTCTTCCATAGAATTCGCAGGGATACCCAATCCGGGTTCCAGTGTTGATGTGGAAGTCTTGCACAGTGGCACATGGGTACTCATCTGTAATGACACAATAGACGGCCGCCACCGTCTATCTGTTTATAGTTCCGATGATGAAGGGCGCAGCTGGCCCCATTCTCGAAGTATCGAAGAAACCGAAGAGAAGGGCGGATCCTTCTCATACCCGGCTGTCATTCAGTGTAAAGATGAACGTATCCATGTGAGCTACTCCTACACCATCAGCGGCGAAGCGGGCAGTTCCATCAAACACGTCGCCTTCACGGAAGCATGGATCACCGACAAATAATCTGAAAAAAACACCCGGCATTCATGACCGTCCATAGACCTTGACTGAATGCCGGGTGTCGTGTTCTTCTGCTTTCCGACTCTGGTTATCCTTGAGATGACTCTTTTCTACCGATGCGCTTAAACATCAAGAGACCAGTCTGCGCGATATCTGCGCGTCAACATACTATTAAGCGCCGGATTGTCGGTAATGCGCTCATTTTGCGGATCCCATTTGAAACTGCTGTGCAGCATACACGCTAATTTCCCGAGATGGCCGAGGGAGGCAGAACGATGCCCGGCGTTGACAGGCGCAATGCATTCTTCACGACTGACTACACAGTCAAAGAAGTCCGTCATGTGATTCGTCTGTTTGCGAAAACGGAAATCATCTTTGCGGAATTTTGTCTTGAGCAATTTTTTATCGCTCGCTTGTATACCGCTGCGATCGACGTATAACCACGCATCATTGTCTCCAAAAAACATAGTGCCCAGCTTGCCGCAGTCCAAAAAATAATCCGGCATATCGCAGGTATTGGCGACGGTCATGGTGATGCCGCCCTCGTAAGTGGCTTGAAACTCGTAATGCTCCATGCTGTTATACAGATTGTTGCGTTCCTTGGGCGGCTCCCAACGTATCCCTTCCACTTCAATGGGGCCGGAATTATCCCAGCCCATCGCCATGTGCGCAATATCGCCATGATGCCCGATCCAGTCCATCATTTGCCCGCCGCCGAAGCTCAGCCACCACCGCCAATCCCAATGGTAACGGTTGGGATGAAAAGGTGTCCATTCAGCAGGCCCCACATACATTTCCCAATCGAGTTCAGGCGGCGGCGCGGGAAATTCATCTACCCACTGGGCGTGATTGTCGTCGGGCAATGCGACCAAAATCCGGTTGATTGATCCTAAATATCCGTTGCGTACCAATTCGCAGCCCAGCTTAAAGGTATTTTGGGATCGCTGCATACTGCCCACTTGGAATACACAATTGTTTTCTTGTACCGCTTTGACTATGGCCTTGCCTTCACCTAAAGACCAAGCAAGGGGTTTCTCGCAATAAATATCCAAACCCTTTCGTGCTGCCTGTACGCAAACCAACGCGTGCCAGTGATCCGGTGTGGCAACAATCAAAGCATCAATATCATCACGGGCGAGCAGTTCGCGGTAATCGCCATAGGCGGCGCTTGCCTGATCACCGTAATAGTCATCCACCAGTCGTTTCGCTTCGGTGAGCCGTTCTTGATCCACATCGCATAAAGCCACAATACGTATATTTTTATGACGGATGGCATTTTCCATTAAGCCTTTCCCCTGCCCGCCCGTGCCGACCACCCCCACTTGAATACGATTGGAGGGCGACACTTCTTTGTTGCGGCCGAATGCCGTTGCAGGAATAATGTGAGGAGCCGTTAAAGCGACCCCAACACCACCTAAAAATGAACGTCGTGAAATATCCTTGTCTTTATGCGTCATGATTTCAACTTCCTTTCTGTTGTTGGTTTCAAAGACTTATTTCGGACAACTACAACGATAACGTCCCGTGGGACTTTTTTAGCTGATTGGCAAATCATTTGGAAGTGTCATTTTGTGCAAAGCACGGGCACTCTATCTTTATTAAGGACACAATGTATTGAACATGTTCTACAAGGAACCGCAGCCGCAGCGGGGCTCAGGCCGATTACAAATTGATAAGGTGATTTGCGCATTGGGCGCCGCGTTAAAGGAAGCAGTGACAGGCATGTCACTGTTACAACTGGACACCCAACTGATAACTTTCGGCGACCAAAAAGTAATCGTAATAAGAACTTGTTCCGGCCAACTTTCCCGCACAATAATGCTAGGCTCGCCCACCGTATATCCTTGCGTTGGGAATGAAAACTTTCCCTCTAAAGTCCATTGGTTGCTGTCAAAGCTTCGCCTGACAACAGTCCCCTCAAAGTTCGATTCTACATCACGAAAACGGAGTCCAATTTGATCGGACAAAGGGATCCCTTCTAAGGTCACACATCCGGCGTCGCTATAGTCAAAAGGGACAAAGGTGCATCCGCCATAGAGTAGGAATCCCGCAACGAGAAACAGACCCGCCCACGGACCGAATTTACTTTTCGTTTTCATCTTTTTTCTTTCTGATCTCATCACACAAACTTTATTCTCGATAATCAGTATTTTAGCATATGAACGGTATTTCAAAACTCATTAGCCCCAAGAAACGGACACTTGGGAAAAAAACTGTTGGATTACATGATATAATCCGTTAAATCCTTTTTCCAAATAAATAATACACCTGTGGACTATCTTTAAAATAACGGTATTGATTCTCATCACGTATGCATAAAATTAACCCGGAACAATTGCGTGTCACTGTAGGACGCCCCTACCCCATAGGACCCGTTGTCTATGATAACGGAATCCGATTTAGTATATTCAGCCGCCATGCGACGCGGGTTTGGATTGCCTTGTTCGATCACATCGAAGAAATAGTCCCTGTGTGGGAATATGAGTTTGACCCTCACCACCACCGCACAGGAGACATCTGGTCTATTTTTGTGGAAGGGCTTCCGGACAGCGTTTATTTTCTGTATCGCATGGATGGTCCTTTTCAGCCGAAAAAGGGACACCGCTACGATCGGGAAATTTACCTCTTAGATCCCTATGCAAAATCTTTCGTTGGTGATATCCATAAAGGCACGATGAAATGCGTGGCAGTACGGGATAAAATGGATTGGAATGGACGGATACGCCCTTCCATCCCCATTCAAGATCTTGTCATTTATGAGACCCACGTAAAAGGCTTTACCTACGGGAATGACTCGGGCGTGAAACATCCGGGAACCTATCGCGGCTTAATTGAAAAGATTCCTCATTTGAAAGCCCTCGGCGTTAATGCTGTGGAGCTGCTTCCCATTCAAGAATTTGGAGAAAGTTATCTCGGCCGCTATGATCGTGCCACTCAAACAGAATTGACCAATTATTGGGGCTATAGCAACATCGGTTTCTTTGCGCCCTCCCTGCGTTACGCAGTCAGTGCCATCCGCGATGAACACTTGCAAGAATTCAGGGAGATGGTAACAGCGCTGCACGCTGCAGGCATTGAAATTATTTTGGATGTTGTTTTTAATCACAGTTCTGAAGGCAATGAAAAAGGGCCTACCCTCTCATTCCGCGGCATTGATAATGCCGTATACTATCTGCTCAGAGACGGAAAATATCTCAACTACTCCGGCTGCGGCAACACCTTCAATTGCAATCATCCGCTAATGCGCGACTTTATCTTAGACTGTTTGCGTTATTGGGTAGCCGTCATGCATATTGACGGCTTCCGCTTCGACCTCGCCTCGATTCTCGGACGCGATCAAGACGGCAATATATTGGAAAACGCGCCCCTTGTTGCACGTATCGCAGAAGATCCCGTATTACGGGACACCAAGTTGATCGCGGAAGCGTGGGACGCGGGAGGCGCGTACCAAGTTGGTTCTTTCGGCGGCGTACGATGGGCAGAGTGGAACGGTAAATATCGCGATGATGTACGACGCTTTTGGCGTGGCGATGCAGGCATGAAAGGGGCTTTCGCAACAAGACTGTCCGGCAGCGCTGATCTGTACCAGCACAACTGCCGCGGTCCCGAACACAGCATTAATTTCATCACCTGCCATGATGGATTTACGCTTCATGATCTCGTTTCCTATGAACACAAACATAACGAAGCGAATGGTGAAGATAACAGAGACGGCACCAACGACAACTTCAGTTGGAATTGCGGCGTTGAAGGAGAATCGGACCGGCCTGAAATCGTGAAGACGCGCATGGACTACAAGAAAAGCATGGTCGCGACCCTTTTTCTTTCCATGGGGGTGCCCATGATTTTGGGCGGAGATGAAATGTGCCGCACGCAACAGGGCAACAACAACGCCTATTGTCAAGACAACCCCATATCTTGGTATGACTGGTCAAAGCTCGAATCTTGCCCTGAATTGTTCGCCTTCTTTCGAGGACTTATCGCTTTCCGATTTGAAAATCCCGTATTGCGGCGAACCCGGTTCTTTGTGGGCGAACTCCAGTCGGAGACGCCTGAAAAACGAGATGTGAGCTGGCATGATCGTACAGGGGCAGAACCGGACTGGAACGGATCGGACAATCTGCTTGCCTGCCATATTCACGCCCACGAAAATAAGGGTGTTGCCATCTATATGATGTTTAATGCGACGGGACACGAGCAGCCTTTTACGTTGCTTCCCGGCTTATGGCGTCTGCGTATCCACAGTGCAGCGCCTCAGGGTAAAGACTATTTTGATGAGACTGCCGCGCCTGTCGTGCAAGATCCCACATTCAGTGTGCCTCCGCAAAGCGTGGTCGTATTAACTTCGTCGAAATGTTAAAATCCTATCCCGCAAATTCATTGACGAAGACGATAATGATGCCCGTAATGAAGGATGCCAAACCAAAAGATACGGCGATGGCATATAAAATCACCCCTGCCTGCGTGAAGCGCTTCAAGCTGAAATCCCATCCGTTCGCCAAAGGCATTGCACTAAATAGTGCCAGCGGCAACAACAATAGCAGTGCACCGCCAAACATCCTGCCTGATTGCAGTTCAAGCCACGCCCAGTCATTTAAGTCGGGTACTGCCCTGCTAAGATATTTCTCGTGGGCAAGACAAACTCCCTTTATCCCATAAATACCGCCCAAGTAAAACAGAATCATTACACCAACAGTGAAAAGAGGATTTAATATCACGCGGCTGGGATGGAAAGGTGCCGGCGCTTTGACGGCGCCGCGCATGCGCAGCATAATGAAAGCGCTCATGTAGAGCAATAAGGCGATTGGGCCGGTTACAAGCCCCAGCAAAACAAATAGACTGCGGAGCGACCAAGCGGGCCAGCCGCTTTTTTTCGCAGCATACCACGCCCCACCCAACCACACGGCATGTTCCGCAGTTTCTTCTTTAAGGGTCTCACTGGAGTTTGCAGCTACATCTTCGGCTATCGGTTTCGGCTTTATTATGGCAATCGGCTCCGGTGCAGGCTCAATTACAGTGGCCGCATTTTGCGGTGTCACAGGAACGTGAGAAGCTTCCGATTTTGATGCCTCCGTCGCGGCAGGAGCCTCGTTTTTCTCTTCGACAAATGAATTTTCTTGTGTGGATTCGCCAATGTTCAATGCATCACCTTCTGTTCCATCTCCCCAGACACGAATTAAAACAGCGGCTTGAGTGCTTGGATCTCCCATTTTGTGGAGTATAGCCGTGATTTCAAGATCGCTCATTTCTTCTTGTACGGTTGATCTCAGCTTTTCCTCTACCCGTCTGCGAAATCGTTCTAAAATTCGCGCACGCTTTTCGACACTGATTTTTTCGCCAATATATTCTTCTATTTCGTTGATATATCCGGCAATAAGATCCGTGTATTTTTCTGATAAGAGCATCGTACTTCCCCAATACAGTCAAACATAAAACATAGTATAGCGAAAGAAGAAAGCCGTAACAAATCTTCTTTTTTGTTTCTCCGCCTATGCACTTATCCTCTTTTTAGGCTTCTTCATCGAGCCCTTCTTTTTCGTTGCACAATAAAACAAGAAGAAGCTATTGAATTCCCTTTTTCTTGAAACGCAACCGCTCCGTGAAGGTCATATTTGCGTCGCGAAGATTTACATTTCGAAAACAAGCGCCCTCCACAATTGCTTCGCGGAACACCGTGTTTTTAACACTTGAACCGGCGAGATTTGCGCGGCTCAGATTCGCCTTAAAAAATGAGACCAGATCTAAATTCGCTTCAGCAAACACAGCTCCCGTAAAGTCGGATCCCGTAAAATCTGCGCCCACAAGATCAGCTGAAAAAAGGTTGGCATTACGAAAGTTCATTTCACGCAAAATAAAGGAACGCAGCGAAATGTGGTTCATGGTTGCATTCTCAAAGTGTCTTGGCTCAGCGGCAATAGGACTTTCTATGATTTTTGTTAGGTAGTCCGTATAAGGCGGTCTCACCGTTTTTTTTTGCGTTTTTTTAGGCATCGTCGGCTTTCGATCCGATGTGTATGGGGGGATGAGGAGTAATAGGGCTCCCCATCCCAGACACATCGGATCGATGAGCCGTTCCGGGGTATTCGTTGACAGG
>JAAYJI010000110.1 GCA_012523015.1 Candidatus Hydrogenedentota bacterium | reverse complement strand
GGTGAACCATGTGGCGGGACATATCCCCACGATGGGAGAGGTAATCCATACACCTAAATTCCATATTCTTGTCTTGCAAGGTGCTCCCACCCATGTCACCACGATCAGCCTTGAATTGGCGGATCATCCTGCCCCGTCGGCGGAGAACACAAAAGACAAGGAATAACATTTTGTTTCGGGATCAAGAAAATCCGAAGTGCCTTCTTCAAAGGGATCGGGATAAGGGATGCATTCTCTGCCATTGCAGACAATAGTATAAAATGGCAGCGTAATAACCTGTACCGAGATAAAGGACAGCGGAAAGGGCGCCTTTGTTCACCGTCTCAGCTCTATAAAATGAACTGCCAATAAGCAATGGGATAAGAATCAATTCATGAAAGAACGAATCATAACACGCAGCCTTCTTTGCGCAGCCGCTTTGATCCTGATGGGCGCTGTGAGCGGTTGTGTCAGTTTGGGCAGCCCTGTCGCGCGGCTTCCCCTGCCTGCAGGCGCGCCTTCTGTAAAGACGATCCTGACGAGCTTGGCGGAGAACGAGGCGGCGTTGCATTCCTTCCGCGCTTCGGGTACATTTATGGTGCAAATCCCGGAAATGGAAGCAATCCAAGTTTCACGGGAAAGCAGCCTCCTGTTTCAAGCGCCCAATTATCTGAATATTATTGGCAGGCGCTATGGCACCCGAGGCATTGAGCTGACCTATGTAGACGATGCCTTTGTCCTTGAATTTCCTACCCGCAAGGAATATTGTTTTCGGGATCAAGAAGCCTCGTTCACAACCTTGAGTTCTACTGAGATTGTGGGCGAAATGTTTGAGCCGGAGCAGTGGACTCAGCTTCCCGAACGGAGGCTGCGCATGACTTCCTTTGATGCGGAGAGCCAAAAAGTAGAGTTGGAGCTGTGGGTAGGAGGGCGCCACCCCTGGCGCAAACGGATTCTTCTCCTTCAAGGCGCGCCGTGGGTGCTCTTGGAAAATAGCTTGTTTGATGAGGACGGCACTCTAATTGCCAAAACGACTAAGACAGCCTATCATGAACAGGAAGGGCTGCGCTATGCCACAGAGATTGAATCAGTCTTTCCCGGCGAGGACGCGTGGATGCGCTTTCTCATGCGCCGTGTTGAGGTGAATCCGGAACTGGATCCCAATCTTTTCGATTTGGCAAAGCGTGTTGAACTGCTTCGGGCGGCGCGGTATAGGCAAGTGGATATTTTCGCCGGAGAAGGCCCGTCCGCGGAAGAATTGAATTTAAATCCCTAAATTATGGATGAGAGGAAGCTTAGCATGTCCCCCACACCCTCTTCTGCGGAAGCCTTAACCGGACTTTTCCCCGAAGAAATGGCGGAGCGTTTGCAGATAAGTCTTTGGCGTGCGCGCCAACTATTCCAATGGATACACCGCAAACAGGTCTTTCAGCTGGAAGACATGACCAATATACCCGAAGCGGCTCGAAGCCGCACCAACTAGATGCTTCCGGTGACTGCCTTGACTCCTGTGGTAGAGCAGCACTCGCCCAAAACCAAAACACGGAAAAGCCTGTTTCGCTTAGCTGACGGCGAAACGATTGAGTCCGTTTTTTTGTCTCAGCGTACACGCATTACGCTCTGCCTGTCCTCACAAGTGGGATGCGCGCTGGGCTGCCGTTTCTGCGCTACCGGTACGGCTGGCTTTCGGCGCAATCTTGCGCCTGCTTAAATTGTCGAGCAAGCCCTGAGCATGCTTCAAGGGCGGCTATCGGAAAAAAACGGAAGCCCCAATATTGTGTTCATGGGCATGGGCGAGCCTTTCCAAAATTATGATGCGGTCATGAAAAGCATAGGTCTGTTGACGCATCCGGACGGGCTGCATATTGGCGCGCGCAAAATCACCGTCTCAACGGTCGGTGATGTACCGGGCATAGAACGCTTTACCCAAGAAACGCGGCAGGTGCGCCTGAGTGTTTCTTTGCATGCTGCCGATGATGCATTACGTTCGCAGCTTGTACCGTTGAATAAGCGTTATCCGTTGCCTGTACTGTATGAGGCGCTGAAAACCTACCAAAAAGAGCGGAGCCGCCAGATTACCGTTGAATGGGTACTCCTGGATGGAATCAATGACAGCGTGCCGCAAGCCCGCTCTCTTGCCGCTTATCTGAAAGGCTTGGATACCGTCATCAATCTGATTCCTTGGAACGCTGTGCCTGATCTTCCTTATCACTCTTCGCCATTTACCAAACAAAAGCAGTTCATGGAAGCCCTGGAACAATCAGGACTCAAGGTGACGTTGCGCAAAGAGCAGGGAGCGGACATTGACGCGGCTTGTGGTCAGTTGCGTGCGATCCAACAAAAATGAGCTGTTCGTGTTCCAGTATAGCGTGAAGCCCAGTGACCCTTGTCTATGGTCTTTTCGTTGCCTAAGCCTGCTGCAGGCGCGTGTGTTGTTGGCGCTCGTATTTGGCTTATGATACATTCATAAGCTTATCAGTTGTCGAGATACGGGTTCCGTAAAACACCGCAGATGGGAGAGTCATGATGTCTGACAATTCGCGCCGTTCCTTCTTAAAACGTTCTTCTCTTGCCGTTGCAGTCTCTGCGCTTGGCGGTTCCGGCTTTGCCATGGGCACAAGACGAAAAGTTTCCGCCAATGATAAAATTGTCATTGGCGCCATAGGATGCGGTGGCATGGGGCGCGGCGACATTGCCGCTTTCCTGCACAACGATGATGTGGAATGCCCGATCATTTGCGACGTGGATGATGCCATGATGGGAGAGGCGGCAAAACTCATTGAAGGGCGCAGAGGATACACGCCGGAAATGGTGCGTGATTTTCGCCGTGTCATTGATCGCAAGGATTTGGATGCCGTACTCGTTGCCACGCCTGATCATTGGCACGCACTGCCCACCGTTTACGCCTGTCAAGCAGGCAAAGACGTGTACTGTGAAAAGCCGCTCGGGAAAACGATCGATGAGGGCCGCGCCATGTTAGACGCGGCAAAAGAGAATAAACGGGTGGTGCAGATGGGAACCCAATGGCGCAGCGGGGAACACTATCAGGAAGCCATTGACTTTATTCATTCCGGCAACTTAGGCAAGATTCGTTTGGTGCGGGCTTGGGCATATCTCGATTGGGTTGGCGGTATCGGCAACCCCCCGGACGAAGCGCCGCCGCAAGGCGTGGACTATGATCTGTGGTTGGGGCCGGCAGCCGAACGACCTTTCAATAAAAACCGATTCCATTTTAACTTCAGATGGTTTTGGGATTATGCCGGAGGACTCATGACGGATTGGGGCGTTCATCTGCTCAATGTGTGCCAGTGGGGTATGGGCTATGAGATGCCTCAACGGGTCAGCGCCACAGGCGGAAGATTTGTGTTGGATGATAACAGCGAAACGCCCGATACGCAAGCGGCGCTGTACGAATTCAAAGACTATACCTTGATTTTCGAGCAGCAGATGTTGGGCGGTTTGGGACCGGGCGGGCATCCCCATGGCATGCTCTTCTGCGGTACGGAAGCTACGGTTCGTATTCATGAGGGAGGCTGGGAATATATTCCTGAGCCGAAAAAAACAGGATTGGAAGCCTTCCAAAAAGAATCCACTGCCGACGCACGACCCGCCCATATCCGAAACTTCCTCGACTGTATACGCAGCCGAGAAGCGCCTGTCATGGACGTCGAAGTTGGTCATTTTGTCTCGACCGTTGCCCATCTTGGCAACCTTGCCTTGCGTACGAAGGCGGAAGTGCATTGGGACGCTGTAACGGAACGCGTGACAAACAACGCAGAAGCAGATGCTCTGGTGGGCTGTCCCTACCG
>JAAYJI010000109.1 GCA_012523015.1 Candidatus Hydrogenedentota bacterium | reverse complement strand
CGTCCGGCAGGACGACTTCTGCCACAAGCCGTTGATAGCGATCAATATCTCTGATCCGTATGAGCACCACCTTTTGAAAACAGGCGTCACTGGTAAATTGTTTGGCGCGCGTACCATATGCCTGTTTTTTTTCCGGTGTATCAATGCCCCACAAGCGAATACGAACAGCTTTACCATCCCGCAGCACACTAATGGTGTCCCCATCGGCAACGCCGACAACACGCCCTTTGAATTCATTGGCGTTAAGCTCCGGTTCAGGCGGTTGTTGACAACTAAGATCATGGAGAACCAGCAAGCAAAGAAACGATGCCACACAGACGCGCGTTAGGAGGGCCTTGCAAACTCTCCGACTCATAAGAGCCGGTGACGCCTTCGTCTCTACAATGCCCAGAGATTTCAAATAATTGGAAAAAGATGCAAAAATGGGTTTAACCTTCCTATGCTCCATGGCGCGGCCTCCCGCCAAGAACGACGACAAATCCCTTTACCTGCAGGATTGATGACGGCCTTTTCAGATCGCTGTATTTTCCTTTGTTTTCGTGTCCTTGTAATTCAAATTGTAAAGATTTTTTATGGTCTTATTGATTCGGGCATAGCGGGCACTCCCCACAATACTGACAACGATACCTGCAGGCAAACAGCCGATGCCCAATACTAAAAACCAGGTATGGGTCGCAAAATTGATTATGGTAAGTCCCGCGACAAGCAAAGCGACCCCGGAACGCAAATACGCCAGAAGGGTTCTTTCATTTGCCAGCAGGGTGCGATCAATAGCGAGATGATCTCTCAAAATAAGATTTTCTTGTTTCATTTTAACCAACGAACCTTGTCGGTACCTACATCAATTCCTAATTGTTCAAATACCATTCCGGCTTGCATAGTCCGTGAGAAAGAGGAAAGGGATGAACCAATAAAACCCCACGTCGTAAACATGGTTCAACACCTATCCCGGTTCTTTTCTATAAAAGTATCACCAAAGCGGTATAGCAAGTCAACCAGCCGGGTTTGCCGAAGCCTTGTTGACGTGAGACAATAGAAGCGGCTCTGTAGCTTAGCTTTCTCTTTGACAGGGGAATTACAGATCTTAAAAAGTCACGCTACCCCAACCCCTTGGTTTTAAATTATGAATTATGTACTCCCCTTTAAAAAACAAGAACTCTTTTCAGCACGTTTTCTCGGCCGGCCCAATCGCTTTTTAGTTGACTGCGAAAATGAGCAACACGGTACGATACGTGCTTTTCTTCCCAATCCGGGACGCCTTTCAGAATTGCTCTTTCCCGGAGTGCGCCATTATGTATTGGATCAAACAAAGGGTGCCGAAAACCGCAAAACCAAATATACGGTTATAGCCGTCGATCGGGATAAGGCACCGGTTATGCTCCATACCCATTGGTGCAACGACATGGCGGAAGTGTTGTTGAAGGATCACGCAATTCCCGGTTTGGAGGACGCCCGTGTGGTACGGCGCGAAGCGAAGGTGGGCCGGAGCCGTTTTGATTTCTTACTCGAAGACGCCTCCGGATTATTTTATCTCGAAGTGAAATCCTGTACCCTCTTCGGCAATGGGGTTGCCATGTTTCCCGACGCGGTCACCGAACGGGGGCGCAAACATCTATTGGAATTGGCGTCTCTTTCCGCAGAAGGTTTCCCGTGCCGCGTTTTATTTATCGTGCAGACTGAAAAGGTTAAATGGTTTATGCCCGACTACCATACAGACCTCGCCTTTTCCCAAACATTGCTGCACGTGAAAGATCAGGTCAAGATTGATGCCCTCCCCGTCTCATGGACTAAATCCATGCATTATAAACCGGGCACTCAGATGTTACAGATTCCCTGGGATCATATTGAAAAAGAAGCCAACGACCGCGGTGCCTATCTGCTCATTCTTAAGCTGCCTGAAGATACAACCCTATCCATTGGCAGTCTTGGCGACCAAAATTTTAAAAAGGGCTATTACATCTATGTGGGGTCCGCGATGGTGAATCTGACCAAACGAATTGAACGACATGGCCGAAAACGCAAACAGAAACACTGGCACATTGATTATTTTCGCGCCGCCTGTGACGTCGTTGATGCCTTGCCTATCCGTTCGTCCCAACGCATGGAATGCATACTTGCCGACGAGGTGAAAGCACAATTCCCAGAAAATACCAATTGCTTCGGCTGTAGTGATTGCCGCTGTGAAAGTCATTTATTCTATTCACAAGATAATCCCCTACACCAACCCGCATTCCACCAATGGCTCCAAAGCAGACGCATGGCTCCGCCTCAATAAACACACGAGGAAAGCCGCCGGTGTTTATTTTCTTCGGGAAATATTCTGTATAATGGCTGACACGCACACCGGTACAAGGACTGATTTATGAATACGACCTCGCCATTAGCCCCGAAAAAACGCCCGCTCGTCATCGCCCACAGAGGTGCCAGCGACGCAGCGCCCGAAAATACCCGTGCTGCTTTTCTCTTAGCAAAAGACATGGGAGCAGATTATTTTGAGTTGGATGTGCAGTTAACAAAAGACGGTGTCTTAGCCGTGTTCCATGACCGTGATGTCAGCCGTTTCTGCATTAAACATGTTCCTGTTGTTCACATGACCATGAGCGACATGCGCACCATAGATGTGGGCTCTTGGTTCGCCCCCGAATTCGCCGATGAGCGTGTTATCAGTTTGGAGGAAGCCCTAGATCTCGCCGATCAGCGCACCGGTGTTTACGTGGAAATTAAAAGTGCCGTTGATGAAACACCGCTCATACCCGATATGCTCGAAATCATTGTCGGCCGAAAATCATTGACTCGATGGGACTGGAAATACCTCTACGATGCCGCCTTACGTCTCAGCGCTGACAGTATCGTCATGGCACACCGAGCCATCGACGTCATACGCCCTTACCTCAATAAATGCCCCATTGTCGTGCAAGCCTTTTCACCCGTCATCGCCCTCATCTTTATGAAGGAAGCGCCCGATATCCGCTTCGAATTTTTGGGAATGGATCTGCCCGAACCGCCCAATATCTGGCGTGATTTTGTGCTCTACGGCAACGCACTCAATGTCGCCGGCTTTAATATTAACTTAGGTTCTTTCGATGAAGCACGCCTGTCGCACTTTCGCGATTATGGGCGCACTTGCGCGATCTGGGTTGTAGATGAAACGGAAGCGATGCTGCAGCTTGCCGCCGCCGGTGTCGATGGGATTATTACCAACAAGCCGGATCTCTGTCTTCAGACTTTGACCGAAGAGGCTATATAAATCGATTCGTAACGATGCCCTCGTCTTCGAGCTTTCAACAAGGAGTACCTCTTTTGAATCCACAATTTAGCGTCTTTGACTGGACTATTGTTGCAGGCTACATGGCGGCTGTGCTGGTCATAGGGGCGTGGATATCCGGGCGGCAGACCGACTCGCGCTACTTTTTCTTAGGCGGGCGCAGTGTCCCCGCTTGGGCTGTGGCATGCTCTGCCATAGCCACCGCCATCAGTGCAGCCACCTTTATCGGCGTCCCTCAAATCGCCTTCGAAGGAGACCTGAGCTATTTGATCACCTATGTGGGCAGTGTGATCGCCGCCTTCATCATCGCCTTCCTCTTTGTACCGCCTCTTTATAACGCAGGCACTATAACCATCTACGGTTATTTGGGGCAGCGCTTTGGCACTGGCGCCAAATCGGCGGCAGGACTCATGTTTCTTTTTGGCCGGCTCCTCTCTTCCGGCGCGCGCTTGTTCATGGCTGCCATCGGTTTTTCCATGATGCTTTCGGGAAACGTAACCCGCAACGAACTTATATTTGCGGTCATTATTCTTGGAGTAGTAGGTACAGTCTACACTTTTTTCGGAGGCATACGCGCCGTTATTTGGACTGACGTGCTGCAACTTATCGTCTTTACAGCAGCAGGTCTTTTCACCCTCATCTTTCTCTATCAGCTCATCCCTGCTTCCGGTTCTGACATCTGGGCAGCCTTACAAAATAGTGAGGGAACAGACAAACTGCGCATCGTCAACAGCAGCTTTACCTTAGAAAACCCCTTTACCCTCTGGTCCGGTCTTTTCGCCATGACTATTGTCGCCGTATCCACCCATGGCGTGGATCAAGACATGCTGCAGCGCGTTATGACCGCCAAATCGCCGTGGCACGGCGGGTTGGCATTGATCAATTCCATGATTTTTACCATCCCCATCGTCCTTCTCTTTTTGGTGATCGGTCTGCTCCTATATGTGTTCTATCAACGCCCCGATTTGATGGGAGCCGCAGCCCCGCAGGATATTATTGAAGACACCCGCAGGGTCTTCCCCCAATTTGTCCTGCACCATCTTCCCACCGGAATGCGCGGCTTAACCATGGCTGGATTATTTGCCGCTGCCATGAGCACTTTCGACTCCGCTATCACCGCCATGGCGAGCTGTCTCGTTGCAGATATTTACGCCCCATTCTTTTGCAAACAAAATCCCGATTCCCCTTTAGAAAAAACAGAAGCCTTACCTGACTTAAAAGCGTCGCGCCTCGCTGTCGGGATCATGGGTGTTTGTCTGACCTTCTTCGCCATTGGCGCTATCTACATGCAAGAGAAAGGCGGTCAGACCTTAATTGATTTCGCCTTGGGCGTCATGGCTTTTGCATTGGCGCCTTTACTCGGCGTCTTTTGCGTCGCCCTCTTCACCAAACGAGGAAACACGAAAAGCGTCTATGCCGCCCTTGTTGTAGGTATTGTGGCAGTCTTACTGCTCCAACCCTATATGCTTCCCAAAATGATGGGATTTAAAATTGCGTGGACCTGGCTATGGGTCATCGTGAGCCCCTTATGCGCATTCATTTGTTTCATCGGCGCTCCCCTGAATAGGCAAAAAGGAGACAGCTTATGAGTCGGGAACTTTTCGAAGACAATCAAAACCCGCAAGCATCATCCCGACAAACGCCGCCCCTTGCACGCAGAGTAGCACCCGCCTGTCTGGAAGAAATCATCGGGCAGGATCATATCATTGGCGAGGGCAAATTGCTGCGCCGTGCTATTGAAGCAGACCGAATCACTTCCCTCATTTTATACGGGCCGCCCGGATGCGGAAAAACGGCTTTGGCACGGGTCATTGCCAGAAAAACGCAGGCGGGCTTCGAGGCGATCAATGCGGTACTCTCCGGAATCACCGCCATACGCAGCGTTATTAAAAATGCCGAGGATCGATGGGCCGCCTATCAAAAAAAGACCATTGTCTTCGTAGATGAAATTCATCGCTTCAACCGTGCCCAGCAGGACGGGCTGCTCCCCCATGTTGAGAACGGAAAGATTATCATGATTGGCGCAACCACAGAAAACCCTCATTTTGCCGTGGTCGCCCCGCTCTTATCCCGCTCTCAACTCTTTCAGCTCAAGCCTTTGGGCGAAGAGCAGTTGCGCCAATTGCTATACCGCTTCCTCACCCATCCCAAGCGGGGCTTTTCCGATCTGACGCTGACCCTGGATGAAGAGGCGGCAAATCACATCGCCCGTTACGCCGAAGGTGATGCGCGCCGCGCCATTAACGCCTTGGAAATTGCGCTGCTCACCACCCCCGCGCAGGAAGGGAACATTCATGTCAGCGCAGAAATCGCCGCAGAATCTATCCAACAGAAATTGCTTCATTATGATGGTTCAGGAGATGCCCATTTTGATGCGGCCTCCGCCTTCATAAAAAGCATGAGAGGCAGCAACCCGGACGCTGCGCTCTATTGGATGGCACGCATGATCGAAGCAGGCGAACCGCCCCAATTTATTGCAAGGCGCATTTGTATTGCCGCAGCCGAAGAAGTGGGAAATGCTGATCCCATGGCGCTCGTCGTTGCCAATGCCGCCTTCCAAGCCGCCCAGTTGGTCGGATTTCCTGAAGCAAGGATCATCCTTGCACAAGCGGCAGTTCATGTAGCCTGTGCCCCCAAAAGCAACGCGTCTTATAAAGCCATCGACAAGGCGATACAAGATGTGCGCCAACAGACAAGTGTAGCAGTACCCGACCATCTCAAGGATCGTTCCTATCCTGGAGCAAAAGCACCCGAACAAGGCGAGCCCTACCGATACGCCCATGACTATGAAGAGGGTTATGTGACGCAGGATTATGGCGTAACACGAGGCCACTATTACAGTCCTACAGAGCGAGGCGCTGAAAAGGAAATCAAAACGCGTCTCGACGCCCTAAACAAACGAGATGAGAGCGAAGCGAAATCCTCTGAAGATCAAGCACCGTCAGTGTGATGGTTTTTCCGTGTCCTTAGGCAAGTCTTCCATTACCGCTTTCAGCTGGTCATGTAATTCAGGTTTCGATTTGATCAATTGCGTTAAGCGGCGAAGCCGCATGCCCATATCCAAGGTAATAATGTGTTCCATCTTACAGGCGTCCCGCAAGGCGTCTTCCCGAGGCACACTTAAAATATCCGTAAAGAAAGCAAGAAGACTATCAAAGTTTTTCACGACCAAATCGGTGATATGCTTGCCCTCCTCTGTCAACAACAAGAAGCGGTTGGGATCCTCTTTAACCCAGCCTCTCTTTTTGAGCTGAGTCAGCGCCATGGACGCGGCGCCGCGGGAAACCTCCAGCATCTCCGCCACATCTGTAGTGCGCGCATAGCCCAATTCTGAGCGCAGCGCTTCTATAGCAAGCAGATAATGGGCGCGCGAATGGGACAAGTGATTGTAGGTGATTTCGCTGCCATGTCCCCCATCCGCTCCCATGTCCCGTTCTTTGAAACTCCGTATTCCATCCGGCACTTTTGACATAATAACGATAATTTCCTCTCTGCTAGAGCAGCAGCAGTTGAAAATAAAACATATCTTAAGATTGTTCACTTTATTTTAGCCTTTTACTTAGGCACAGTATCTAACCGGATCATTGGGTAAGGCTATGAATAGCTGCTAACCTGTGTGCGCTCTAACGCTGTTGCCCGTCATGCCCGGCAAATACTTTAACACCGAGATGCTCGAATAGACTCCCATTCAGTCTTGTCATGGGACAGATTGACGGTAACCTTTTGAAAATATTGCTCAAAAGTGGTAGAGTATATACACATGTACCAGCCTGCGTACCTGTTTCCTTTCCCCGAAAGTCAAACGACCTAATTTTTTTTATTCGTTGAAAATAAGAAATCAAGATTTCAGGGCCGGAAGCTTATCCTCTTCAACAAGCGGCCCTATCTTTATGTAGAGGAGTGTAAGTATGCCAACCTATTCATATGAATGTAAACGATGTAGTCACGTTCAAGATATTTTCCATGCTATGAGTGCATCCCCAAAGATTAAGTGTGAGAAGTGCGGCGGTGCCTGTATCCGGCTTTTAGGCGCAGGTGCAGGAATTATCTTCAAAGGAACCGGCTTCTACGAAACCGATTATAAAAATAAAGGGAAAGCCCCTTCGGGCAATGCAGGGAAAAACTCTTCCACAACGGGAGAACAATCCGCCAAATCAGAGAAAAAAGAAGTGTCAACAGCAGCAAAAGCTGATTGACAAAATGGCTATAGACAGTCCTCACCACGGAAAAGATCCATGAATACCGAAACCATCAAACAACTCAATTCTCAACACATCATCAATACCTATGGTCAGCGCAAACTCGCCCTTGTCCGCGGAGAAGGCGCGCGCCTGTGGGATGCAGAAGGCAAAGAATACCTGGATTTCTTTGCGGGTATTGCCGTTTGTAATCTGGGACATTGTCATCCAAAGGTCACCGAAGCCCTTTGCCGACAAGCAAAACAATTGGTTCATGTCTCCAATCTCTACTACATTGAACCGCAAGTAAAGCTGGCTGCACTTCTCAGTGAACACTGCTTTGCAGACAAATGGTTCTTTTGCAACAGCGGCACCGAAGCCAATGAGGGCGCGATCAAATTAGCACGCCGTTTTTGGGCACAACAGGGAACACCCAAACCTGAAGTCATCACAGCGACCCACTCCTTCCACGGACGCAGCTTGGGCGCCCTCAGTGCCACAGGACAACCCAAATATCATCAAGGCTTCGAACCCCTCCTGCCCGACATTAAACACGTTCCCTACAATGATCTTAAGGCGCTGGAAGAAGCGCTGACCAATCGAACCGGTATGGTGTTGTTGGAGCCCCTACAAGGGGAAGGCGGCGTTCGCGTACCTTCGCCCGGTTATCTCCAAGAAGTACGCAACCTGTGTTCCGACAAGAAAATCCTCTTGGCCTTCGACGAAGTACAAACAGGTCTGGGACGAACGGGCACCTTATTCGCCTATGAACATGAACATGTAATCCCCGATATTATTACCCTCGCCAAGGGATTGGGCAATGGTGTTCCGATCGGCGCCTTAGGCTGCAACAATATCGTAGCCGAAGGCTTCGCGCCCGGCGCGCATGCCTGCACTTTCGGCGGAAACCCTCTCAGCTCTGCCGCTGCATTGGCAACTATGGAAGTATTGACTTCCCCCGGATTTGTTGATCATGCCGCCAAGATGGGCAGCTATCTCGTCCAGGCGCTGTGCACCGTCGCACAGGACTATCAATCTATTGTTGAGGTACGAGGTCGGGGACTGATGATCGGTATCGAATTTGATCGGCCCGTAGCCCCGCTTATTGATGCGCTCTTGGATGCCGGTATTATTTGCGGACAAGCCGGCCCGGAAGTATTGCGCTTTCTTCCTCCCTTAATTATTGATACCAACGCCGTGGATTGTGTCATTGCGGCACTCGTTGCCTGTTTGGAGGGTTTGGGATGGTAAAGAATTTTCTTTCACTGGCAGATTTTTCCGGCCCTGAAATCCTCGCCTTTTTGGAACTTGCTGATGAGCTTAAAAAACATCAGAAAGAAGGGCGTGCCCACGAGTTGTTGAAGGGGAAAACCCTCGCACTCATTTTTGAGAAACCGAGTCTCCGCACGCGACTCACCTTCCAGCTAGGCATGTTTCAGCTCGGCGGATTCTCGCTCCTCATGGACATGCGCCTGGGCCAGCGGGGATCAGTGCCCGATGTGGCGCGGAATCTCGAACGCTGGGTCGATGGTATCATGGCGCGCACTTTCCGTCACGAAGATGTAGAGCAATTGGCGCAATGTGCTTCTATCCCTGTAATTAACGCCCTTACCGACAAATTGCATCCCTGCCAAATCCTGGCAGACGTGCAGACGCTGCGCGAACATAAAGGCACCGATCTATCTTCTTTGAAAGTGGCTTTTGTAGGCGACGGGAATAACGTATTTCATTCGTGGGCAAATTTCGCGTCACGAATCCCTTTGAATCTAACCTTGGTATGCCCCGAAGGCTATGAGGGCGATCCCCAAATCATGGAACGGGCCGCAAAAGAAGCGAAAGGACAAATCGCAATTGTCCATGATCCCGAAGAGGGACTTAAAGAGGCGGATGTAGTCTATACTGATGTATGGACCAGTATGGGACAAGAACAAGAAGAGGCAATACGGGAAAAAGTTTTTGCGCCCTACCAAGTAAATGCCGCGTTAATGCAGTTGGCAAAGCCCGATGCGCTGTTCATGCACTGCCTCCCGGCGCAACGGGGACACGAAGTAACAGAAGACGTTATCGACGGACCCAGTTCCGTTTGTTTTGATCAGGCTGAGAACCGGCTTCACGCACAAAAGGCGGTATTGGCGACCTTATTGCGCAGCGGAAATGTATAGTCCGAGCGCTTCCTATATAGAACACGAGTTACGAAACAAGGATTATGCCTCATGAGCACCACTAAAAAAATTGTACTTGCTTATTCCGGCGGTCTGGATACATCCATTATCCTAAAATGGTTACAGGAAACGTATAAGGCGGAGATCATCGCTTTTATCGCCGATGTGGGCCAAGGAGAAGAAACAGAACCTGCCCGCAAGAAAGCCATCGAAACCGGCGCGTCACAAGCGATTGTCGGCGACTTACGAGAGCCCTTTGTTAAGGACTTCGTATTTCCTGCTCTCCGTGCCAATGCCATTTATGAAGGCTGTTATTTACTCGGTACCAGCGTAGCCCGCCCCATTATTGCGAAAGCGCAAATTGATGTCTTGCGCGAAACCGGCGCTGACGCGGTGTCACACGGTTCCACCGGCAAAGGGAACGACCAAGTTCGTTTTGAACTGACCTATCTGGCGCTCGAACCCAATGTACGCATACTTGCCCCTTGGCGTGATCCCAACTGGACCCTGAACAGCCGGGAAAAGATGATTGAATACGCGAAGAAGCATGGCATCCCTGTGCCCGTGTCCAAGGCGAAACCCTATTCTTCTGACAGAAATCTCCTTCATATTTCTTTTGAAGGCGGTGTCCTTGAAGATCCTTGGAACGAGCCGCCTGAAGATATGTTCCTGCTCAGCGTTTCCCCCATGGCCGCCCCCGATACGCCCACCTATGTGGAAATTGATTTTGAAGAAGGTACTCCTGTCGCGGTTGACGGTCAACGTCTGGGCCCGGTCGCCCTTCTCGAAAAACTCAATGCGCTCGGCGGCGCCAACGGAATCGGAAGGGTTGACATGGTCGAAAACCGCTTCGTCGGCATGAAGTCACGGGGCGTGTATGAAACACCGGGCGGAACTATTTTATATGCCGCACACCGTGCCGTCGAATCCATCACCATGGATCGTGAAGTCATGTTGCAGCGCGATCAACTTTCCCCCAAAATTGCGCAGCTCATCTACAACGGATTCTGGTTCTCCCCCGAAATGGAAGCGCTCACTGCTTTCGTAGACAAAAGCCAAGAAAATGTTACCGGTACGGCGCGCATTGCCCTCTACAAAGGCAATTGCACCGTCGTCGGCCGCCGTGCAGAAAAAACGCTCTATGATGCGAAAGTGGCAACCTTTGAAGAAGATGAAGGAATCTACGAACAGATGGATGCCACCGGCTTTATTCGACTCAACGCACTGCGCCTGCGCGCACGCAAAAACGCGGGATTGTTTTAATCGTGTCGTCTCCTGTCGATCCCACCGTTTTCCCAAAAGCCATGGATGAGATGCCTAAGATTATGAATGAGGCGACAGCGGCGGAACAGCTCCGGCCTCTTGCCGCCTCATTCACCATACTCAAAAATCCGCCCTACGTTTTTCCCCCTTACGAAATCTGTCCCCTCGCACCGGCGTCCACTATCCTCGAAGAGGGTATGGAAGCGGCGGTCATGGACATGGACGGCACCACTACAACCACAGAAGCCTTATGCATTGAGTCCTTGGCAACCATGGTCTCCTGTATGTGTGGGAAAGGGAAAGTAGGCGCTTTTTCAATTCTATCGCCGGAGCGTGATTATCCGCATATTATCGGAAACAGCACCACCCTCCATGTAAAATACTTGGTAACTACCTATGGCGGGGATATTTCTGCAGAAGGTTTTTGCCGGCATTTTATACGTGCCGCCGCGTGGAACATCAGCTGCGGCATTGACCCCCTTCGTGCGGAAGAAACACGCACCTCTCTGATTACGCAAGGACTGGGCGAACTCAGCGCCTGTGAAGATTTTCAGCAACTCGGTCATGCCATGACACACTCCGATAATGCCACAATAGAAACGCTATTGGATACGCTCACCTCCCGTTGGCAACCGCGGCTGGTCATGAATACCCTTTCCGACCTCGTTCGTATCGGCATTGAAATCTACTATCAGCATTACCACGAGCTGCTGAAGCAGTTTGATAAGAATGATGCCGATCACGAGACGAGCCAAGAGCTGATCAAACCCATGCCCGGAATAGGGATTGCTTTAGCGATGATGAAAGGATTGCTTGGCGAAGAGACAGGCAAGCTTTCCGACAGAATCCGCGCCTTGTTGCCTGAAAGTGCTTCAACCGATCCAACTGAGATTCAACGGGGATTAGCCTGTCTCCTTCCTCTTGGCCGCTATTTTCAAAAGCATCCGGTCAAACTGGCATTGGTCACCTCCTCTATCGCCGCCGAAGCAAAGATTGTCTTGAAAGAAGTGTTTCAGGTTATACGCCGCGAAATTAAAGAGTGGGAAGTATCGGAGGCGCTGCGCGAAAGCTTGCACCACACCTTCGCAGATCCTGCAACCTTTTACGATGCACGCATCACGGCCGATGATTCCAGTGAAATTCGATTGAAGCCCCACCGTGATTTATATTCCATTGCGCTCCATACCCTAGGCATTCCGCCTGATCGTTTTCACCGTGTCGCTGGCTTTGAAGATAGTGAGTCCGGCGTAACCGCCATCCGCACGGCCGGCATTTCCCTGTCCTGTGCAGTACCTTTCGCAATGACCGCTGACCACGGCTTTGACGCAGCCACCGTCGTTTGCACCGGCGGTATGCCGGAAGTAATACTCAAAAAACGCTTCTTCCTGCCCGAGAAACGCTTTCTCGCGCCGGAATAGCGTAAAGGGCTCCACTGCCGCTATGTGCGCACTTGCGTTCCACCCCGCCCGGCGAAAGCTGCGCGCGCGCGGGGTTCTTTCAATCAGACATAACGGGACACGACAGCAAGCCCGGAAGCAACGCTGGTGAAGGTGTCGCGGCTGCGCAAACGATCTGCAGTGAAACGATCCTCCAACATGGCGCGAATCGCAGGAACCTGACAGGTACCCCCTGTAGTCAGCACAAGATCAATATCGGAAGGCTTCACCCCCGCCCTGGATTCCGCCTCAATAATGCAGCCGCGCATGTCCTGAATCGTAAGTTCAACGATATGGGAAAATTCTTTTTGTGCCAAGACGTCATTAATCTGAATGTCATCTTGGGAAATCGTGATTTGGGTGCTCTCCACATCAGACAAACGCTTTTTGGCAGCTTCCACTTCCCGCGCAATGAGATATCCGTAGTTCTTTTGGATGAGGCAGCGTAATGCACGCAGCCCTTTGGGATCATTTGAAAAGACCTCGGCAGCAAGAAGCCAATTAATCATTTCTTCCCGATTTAATTTATAAATATTCTGCCAGTCGAGTACTTGATTATAAAGATACTGAGGCATCGGCAGGTGAGAAGGACCGTAACGTGCGCGGCTGCCTAAAAGCGGAAAGATACGGTTCCGCGTGATTTCATGATCCAAAGCATCGCCCGCCACAGGCAAACCTGCCACTCCGAGAATCTGGCTTGAAGCCAAGCGCTCAGCTACATTTACGCCGCCGCCAAAATCAATGACACAGACATCACAAGTTCCGCCACCAATATCGACCACCATGAGCCGTTGCTGCCCACTGGTTTCCACAGCATATTCAATACACGCCGCTACAGGCTCATAAAAGAATACGACCTGTTTAAAACCTGCCAACGACGCTGCAGAACGCAACCTTTCTTCCGCCAACGCATCTTCATCATCATTTTCGGAAAAACGTACAGGCCTGCCGAAAACCGCTGTATCCACGTCGTAGCCGGCATAGCGATCCAAGGCCCCTTTCATCGGTTTCAGAATGAGAGAAACAAGTTCCTCGATTTGATAATGCGAATCAAATACTTCGGTACCTTTAAACATCGGTTGACGCAATAAGCTCTTTAAGGATTGAAATAAACGCCCGGGCAAATTGACTTCCACCGTAGCGCGCGCTTGAACGCCCCGCCGCACATGGATATCCATCACCCCCGGATTATAGGTGTCGCTTTTATCAGGCTCTGACCCCACATACTCGGGTACGATAACATCCAAGTCCACCATACGGGTTTTGACCTCACGGTCCACATTCCGTTCTATATAGCTTTCCGCAGCCGCCCGTCCTACAATCTGCTCCCCTTCCCGCGAGATATATAAGAGTGAGGGCAGCGAAGTGGGAAGATCGTTGCGAGGATCCAAAGGCAATGCTTTGATCTGATTCCCGTCATAGACCGCCACACTTGAATTTGTCGTCCCAAAATCTACACCAAAATACAGTGAACTCACGCAGTATCCCTTTTGCTCAAAACGATATTTTTCAAATATATGTACGAGTGAAATCGTTTAGTATAACAATTCATCTCAAAAAAAAGAAATCCCAAAACGCCCCGGGCTGTGCACCGACTCCCCCCGCGACATAGGGTCGGTTTTTTGAAAAAGGAAGGCTGCAGCAGCCCCTTCTAAGCACTCCTTCTTTCACAGGAAGCCGTCTGCACACCTGACGCTCACCATCCGATCCAAGACCGGCATTACTAACAGCTAAAGCCACAGAATGTGCCGCCCCTTCATCATCCATAGGCATCATGACACGCTTCTTCTCACCCTCATCCAAAGTCTCAACGTTTCGCACGGGAAAAGGTTAACCATACCGTTATTTATAATATGCTAAAATAGTATTTAAGAATTGTTCCGAAAGTTTTGACTTCTATTTTGCTAAAACTTTTAGTGCTGTACCGGGAGGATTTATTATGTCAGGCAAAAGCGCGCCTTTTGCACCGCTCCTTTTAAGTATCATCGCTTTAATGGGGATCAGCTTCCTGCTCGTGGGCTGTGAAAGTCCGCCCTTTGATCCCATATCCTTCCTGCCTGCGCCCAATAAATACGAAGTAAAAATTCTGCGTGATCAGTGGGGCACACCCCATATCTATGGAAAAACTGATGCCGACGCCGCCTACGGTCTTGCCTACGCCCACTGCGAAGATGACTGGATCAATATTGAAGACACCATCTTGTCGGCGCGAGGTGAATTGGCCCGTAAGTTGGGCCGTGACTTGGTCAAGTTCGATTATATAGCCCATTTGTTTAAGGTCGTTTCTTTTACCGAAGAACACTACGCAAGCGGGATCAGCCCTGAATTACGTGCTATCGTAGAAGCCTATGCCGAGGGGATCACCCATTACGCGGCGCTCCATCCCGATCATATGCCTTATTTACGGTTACCTGTTACCGGCAAGGACATCATCGCCGGGGTCATGATCAAAGCCCCGTTTTTCTATGAGCTTCAGCGCAGTTTGGAAGAAATGATGCGCAATTCCGACATTCAACTTGACGAGG
>JAAYJI010000108.1 GCA_012523015.1 Candidatus Hydrogenedentota bacterium | reverse complement strand
GCTCCCGGCATATCTCCGACACGGACTTCTTTTCAACAAGGTGACTGCGTAACAGCGCCACCTTCTCCTCGGCGGTAAAATGTCTGCGGCTTTTCTTCATGACTTCTCCTTTCTAGTCTACACATTGGGACTGGTTGAGAAGTCCTATTTCTACTGAGGCGGGACACCCCGGAGCAGGCGCTTTCTTTTTGTCTCCACTCATGATTGTTCTCTTATAAAATAGTACTCAGTAGTCTCTTTTAAAAATAGTATCCTCATGAAGGCTTTGCGTTCAACCCCAAGCTAGAAGCTCGTTCTAAAATAGTCGGCCAAAAGCTCTCTAATGAGGCGCTTTTGTGAGCCTCTTGTTTCACTTATCACAGGACCGTCTGGAAATTGTATCAAAATCAGCCGCTTAGGGAAAGTAAAGGGTCAAGAAAAGAAGAGGCGGCGGCTCCTGTTTCACTGTCCCGAACAGGGTCTTACTATCTTCAGAATAGGATTTACAGTTCCCCTTTTTCTATACTATAGTCTTGCCTTCCGGGCAAAGAACAACGATGTTCCTCTTGCGGTCAATTCGTTGTCCAACAGTGTGAAGGAGTCGATTCATGGAAAAACAGTGGCGTGATATCAGCATTCCATTAAACAAGAATATGACAACATGGCCGGGAGATCCTCCCTTCTCCCTGAAACCGGCGGCACGGATTGCCCACGGTGATTCCTGTAATGTTTCCGAAATAACCTTGTCGACCCACACGGGCACCCACTGCGACGCGCCTTGGCATTTCATTGAAGAGGGAGCGACTCTTGACACCATCGACTTATCCGTATTTATGGGGGAAGCGCTCGTATTGGATTTTTCGTCCCTACCGGTGATCCGCGCCGCTGACCTGCCCCCAACACAGCTCCCGGAACGGATCCTCCTAAAAACAGCCCAATCCGACCGTCCCACCGATGCGCCTTTCGATCCAAACTTCACGGCATTGGAAGAAGATGCCGCCGCACGTCTCGTTGAAGACGGTGTCCGCTTGGTCGGTATTGATACGCTTTCCATAGCGCCGTCGGGAAAAAGCGCCCCTGTTCATCGCGCCTTGCTTCAAGCGGAAATCGTTATTATTGAAGGTTTGCGGCTTGGCGGCGTGCTGCCGGGAACCTACGAATTTCTAGCCTTACCCTTGGCCGTGGATAAAGCCGATGGCGCACCGTGCCGTGCCTTGTTGCGTCTATGCGCAGCGCTCCAAAAGTCTGGTCGATTACTTTATTGGCGGGCGGCGTTTACCGTGGTGGGCGCTGCGTGTATCGGGCATGGTCTATTTCCTCGATATGACAGGCACATGATTTCCAGATTTTATGGCGTCATATTTACCGATTTCTTCGACGCAGCCCTTATCATTATCAGTGTGGTCATCGTCACCTTCATGGCATCCCTGATTATGGGAACACACGAAGCGAGGGATAGGACTTCCCTTCCGTGATCTTCCAGACATGAAAAAAATCCCAAGCCTTAAGCGTGTAGGTAGCCTGCTGATAAAGTTCCGAAGTCAATCGTCCTGCACTATCGCCGGGAAGATTCACCGCGTACACAGTCCGATCCCAAAAGCAATTTTCAGCAACTGTACCACTACTGTAGTTTCTACCCACGAGCGCGCCGGTCAATGAGGAGCCGGCAACGTCAGCAGCAGAAAAACTTTCAAAAATGTTTCCCTGATTCATACCGACCAAGCCGCCGACGCGCGAGTCTCCTTTAACGGAGCCCATAGCATAGCATCTTTGTACTCTACCGTTCTGTATGCCAATCAGCCCGCCAATATAAGCGTTTCCTATGCTCTTGCCATTGGTGAAACACGAAAACACACTGCCATAGTTGTGTCCGACTAGACCGCCCACACTGTTCTTACCGGTAACAGAAATATCCTGTAACCCTAGATTTACTATCCGTGCATCCTTTCCCACCTCAGCGAAGAGGCCGACACCATTACTTTCAGGACGATGAATAACCAGCCCGGCGATGACATGTCCTCGACCGTCTATGTGTCCGGTAAAGGGTAAGGACGACTTTCTCCCGGCAATAGCGCCGATAGGTTCAAAGCCACGCCCCTGATCCCATGTGGCAGTAGCACGCGCATCTAAATCTGCGGACAGTATATAGGTACCGTTGAGAGGAAAATTTTTATCTCTGCCGATACGTTGGAATTGTTCGATGGAATTAATTTCAATGGCAGACGGCATGGAATCACTTTCTTTCTTGGGACGCGCCACAAATTGAGGATAAGTATTTCCCTCGTCTATCTCCCAAGTATTTGTAAAATCCCAGCCGGATTCCACATAGGGGCGCTTCGTCATCATCACGGACGTTTCATGGCCGATCCCACCTTCTGAAAGTTTTAAGCCTGTGCCGGCAATATCCCAAAAAGACGATGTTACACTCCCTCTTTGATTGCGACCGATAAGACCGCCGCAGTAGGCTTTACCCAATATTTTTCCCCCACCATAACACTCTTCAATACTACCTGTGTTCAATCCCGCTAAGGCACCCAGCCTAGAATCTCCCGCGACCGCGGTCACGGCATAACATCGCGTTACCTCTCCGGCATTGGCTCCCAGTAACCCACCGAGATAAGCCTCCCCTACAATATACCCGGAGCCGCTGCATTTCGACACGGAACCGCAATTATTGCCAATTAAACTCCCAACATTAAAATACCCGGTTACCTGAGCATCAACCAAATGTATTTCTGTTATGCTAGCGTTTTCAGCGACAACACCAAAAAGTCCGACATTGTCAGTATCAGGCAGATTAATAAACAAGTTGTGGATACAATGCCCTTGCCCGTCTAAGCTTCCGACGAAGGGCTTTTCAAGAGTGCCTATAGGTTTAAAGCCCGAACCTCCATACCATGTGACCGTTTCGAAAGCATCTATATCTCTCGTTAATAAATAATCACCATTCAACGGCAAGTCCGGCTGCAATCCGATATTCTGCAAAGTCGTGATAGACGATACCTCAATAGGTTTATTTAAAACTATTTCCTCCCTATTCTCTTTAGAACGGCTGAACAGCCTACATGGGGACTTTTTAGTCACTATTGCCCCCGCAAGAAGAGTTATTCCAATAACTAGCAGAACAAACAAAAGCAAAACAATTTTCTTTACTTTCATGATGTGTTGTCCGCTATGAAGCTCTACTTGTTCAAAGAGTGTTCCATCCTGAATGGTTTGTTTTTTTGCTCTCTTTCTGATGCAGAAAGATATCTTTTTTTTACAACTTACAATCACGATACCGATCAACACGATAAAGAGTGCCCCAAAAAAGACGAGCGATGTAATGAGTCCGATATAGAAAGACATGGGTTGGAATGTAAAGGCTACGGTATGCGTACCGGCAGGAACAACGACGGCTTTGAAAGCGTCATTTGCTTTTAAAATATTTACTTCCTCTCCGTCAATCCAAGCACGCCACCCGGAATACCAAGAATCCAAAAATGTCAAAACACGCGGCTCTGGAAGATCTTTTAACTTAACAGATACGGTATTGGCCGTATATTTTTCGATTTCAATATGTTGATTTTCATCTAACGTGTCTTTTAACACATATGCCCCGGTAAATTGAATTTTTGATGCGGACGCACTGGGATAAATCAGCGTAACCGTATTCGTACCGCAGTCAGGAAGCGGTATTTCGAGGGTTCGTTCTGCACCGTGGGTATGAATGGTACGACTGCGTTTTAACGAGTAGCTACGGCCCAATTCATCGCGGCATCGAGGGGTAAACTCCACAACGCCCGTTCCTTGATAAGAAATACACAAGGTGCTGTGCTTGAAGTTCTGCTCAAATGATGCCAAACGCAATTCTATCTTCGCCGAGCGACTATTCGCTTTGGTCGGATCCGGAACGCCCAGATCGATGCGTTCCACTTCATCGGAAACAGCACTTTCTTTTAGTGATGTACGAGAGACTTCCGGAACGGACAACTCTTCTTTATCGGCAGTCATATCATTCAAAAATACCGTTGTGGCCGCTGGGAATAAAAGTCTTTTGTCTGGCAAGATTCCAGCAACCCATTGCCGTGCAAGCCAGAAGGAGCGTTTCATGAAGAGGTTCCCACGTTGGTTCTCGGCAGTAACGTCTACAATATTTAGGTAACCACGATAGAAATTTTCATAGCCTAGTCGGCAAAGCGTTTCTCTAGTCTTCCCGACATAAAGTGGATTGTAACCGGCCATCGTAAAATCAAGCGTAAACATGTTCCAGTTAGGGCGAACAGTGGCATTACGTCGGTTCAGGGTTGAAATATCCCTGTGTTCAGTAAAAGTGCTCGTATCCATTTTCAGAGTAACACGCTTTGAGACATAAGCAGGTAAAATTTGACTGCTCCAGAGGAGAATCTCCATGACGACAAGAATTGCGATTATCCAACGCCCCGGCGCAGCTCGCGGCAGCCATGAAAAAAGACATACCGCCACCAAGGTGACTAGAGGCACTGCCCAAACAAAACGCCATTCTTGCTGAAGAACGTCTTCTTGAAGCCAAT
>JAAYJI010000107.1 GCA_012523015.1 Candidatus Hydrogenedentota bacterium | reverse complement strand
GATTGATCTAAACGTACCCGATCACGGCAGATGGAGCGACCATATCGACATCCCCGGAAATAGTTGCGTGCGCCGTGCAGAAATGCGCGCCCTCTATTCGCACCTGCCTGAAGATGATACCGAAGAAGAGCTGACAGTTGCCGACTATCCCGACCAATATGAAGCGCCTCAAGGAGACACGCCGACGCCTGCGCCCTATCAAAAAGGGTGGGCTTTCTCCGCCGAAGAAGCAGCACAGCGCCAACAACAAGGAGGCGCGGAGATCAAGCGAAGCCTGACCCTCGCTGATGGGATCACCATGGATTTTGTATGGATACCGGCAGGCAGTTTTTGTATGGGCGGCGAACATTTCGCCGATGAAAGCCCGAGTACCACGGTCACTATCGATACCCCCTTCTGGCTGGGTGTGACAGAAGTGACCAATGCACAGTACGCCTGTTACGATGCTGAGCATGACAGCCGTTATATTGACCAACACAATAAAGATCATACGACACCGGGCTATCCTGCCAATGAAGCGGATCAACCGGTTATACGCGTCTCTTGGCATGAAGCACTCGCCTTTACCGATTGGCTCAGCACACAATCTGGCACACCCTGTACCCTGCCTACGGAGGCGCAATGGGAGTGGGCATGTCGCGCCGGCGGTGCCGACGCCCTATTCTATGGCGGTCTCGACACCGACTTCTCGCCCTATGCAAACCTCGCCGATGCCTCGGTCATACGTCTGGCTGTGGCAGGCGTCAATCCGCAGCCTATTCCCAACCCTTCGCCCTTCATGGATTTCCTGCCCAAGGACCCACGCTTTGATGATGGGGAACGGCTTGTTTGTGCCGTAGGACAATATGCGCCCAACCCTTGGGGATTGAAAGACATGCATGGCATCGGCTGTGAATGGACACGCTCTGCCTATCTGCCCTACCCTTACAAAGACGACGACGGCAGAAATGATATTATCGGTGAGGCGAAACGCGTAGTGCGGGGCGGTTCCTGGACAGATCGGCCCTTCCGCGCCCGTTCCGCCTTCAGGACACCCTATCAACCGTGGCAGGCCGTCCAGAATGTGGGCTTCCGTGTGATGATTCGTATTGACGATGAAACGCAAAAAATTGCCATGGAAACACCTTGATCCTTTTAACAACATAAAGCTGATAGGCGCAGCCGCTTAAGGGGCGAAACCTTAGGCGGTTGACTGTCGTCAAAACTTTATCGTATAAAACTAAGATACGGCGGTGATTCCTGCATCACCTTTGTGTGGGATCTGCATAGCAGATCCTCTTAATATACCGGCGATGCCAACCCACTTGTTGTATCCCGAAAAAGTCAAGGAGCGCGTTATGAAAGCACTGCAACCGGCACGAGGCATCTGTATCCTCATTGTCGCCATCTGTACCCTAAGCCTAGGTTTCGCCTGGAGCGACGGCATGACTGCCGCTGTCTTCGATATGGATATTACACCGCCCCTCGGTTTTCAGATGGCTTATGACCCGGTCATCAATACCTGGGATCTGGGACTGCGCGCTAAAGGCGTAGTCTTGATCGGATCCGGAGCGCCTATCGTACTTTGCGCTATGGATTGGATCGGCATTGGCAATGACGGCAACAAAGCTTTCCGCGAAGCCCTAGCAAGAGCCGCGAGCACCAGCCCTGACCGAGTCACTGTGCACACGGTTCATCAACATGATGCGCCTGCCTGTGACTTTTCCGTGGAAGCCCTCGCCGCTAAATATGACCTTGAATTTAAATGCTATAAAGGCGCCTTCGCCCGGGAAATACTGAATCAGCTGGAGGCTGCCGTGCGCGACGCTTTGCCCAACGCACAACCCATCACCCATTATAGTGTCGGCACGGCGGAGGTTAAGGAAGTAGCGTCCAACCGTCGAATCCCCGACGAAACCGGTAAAATCCGTGCCGTACGCTTTACCAGCTGTGCAGATCCAGAACTGCGCGCTGAACCTGAGGGCATTATCGATTCTAATGTCTGTCTTGTCGGTCTGTGGAACGAAGACACTCCTGTTGCCATACTCAGTTACTATGCCTGCCATCCTCAAAGTTATTACCGTACCGGCATCCCTAACCCCGACTTCCCCGGTTTAGCGCGCTTTATGCGGCAACTTGAAGTGCCCCAAGCGCTGCACATCCATTTCACCGGTGCAGCCGGCAATATCGGCGCCGGTAAATACAATGACGGATCGAAAGAAAACCGCCTTATCCTTGCCCAACGCCTTGCAGACGGCATGAAACAAGCGTGGGAACATAGTGAAAAACAGCCTTTAGACAGTGAAATACTTCGTTGGGAGATGACACCTGCGCTACTCCCCGCGGGAAAACACCTAAATCGTGAACAATTTGAATCCGGCCTTGAAAATCGCGCCGAAGGCGTTGGCATCTTAAGCTGTGCTTCCGGACTGGCATGGCTGCAGCGCTGTGAGGCTGGCGATGCCATCAACATCTCCTGTCTCCATATCGGAAAGGCGCGTATCCTGCATATGCCTGGCGAGCTCTTTGTAGAATATCAGCTTGCCGCGAAAGCTGCACGGCCCGATCTCTTCGTGACTATGGCGGCTTATGGGGATTACGGACCCGGCTATATCGGTACTGCCCGCGCCTATGAAACGGGCGGCTATGAAACGGGCCCAAAAGCGAGTCTTGTCGCGCCTGAAGTGGAATCGGTGCTCTTATCGGCCCTTAGCACACTGCTCGAAACAGAAGTCACGCTTCTTACCGACTAATCACCATTTTTATATATTTAGAAATACAATCATTATGGGGTAACTACGAAAATGTATAGATCGCTGCGTGTCGCATGTGTCGATATGCTCTTTTGTTGGCCCGCTCAAGGCGGTGCCGATGTCGATCTATTCCACGTACTTAAGGGTCTCAAAGAGCGCGCAATGGACGTTCGTTTGTTTGTGCCCCATTTTGAAAGTGTAGCAGGGCGAGGTATCGTCCAAGAGGAAGAGCTCCCTTTTCCCTGTACCGTGTTGCCTGTCAATCCTTCTTGTTGCCGAGCGGATAGAGTCGTCGAAACGCTGCGCGCAGCTGTGGATCAATGGAAGCCTGACGTGGTGTTTCTCAGCCATGGATATGCCCTAAAACCACTTGTTGCTCTTGCTTTAGCCCAATACCCCCTTATTAGCCGCTATTACGCCCATGAACTCTTATGCGCCCGCGACGCCTACCGATTTAAAGATGGTATTCCTTGTGATTACAATTACTTGCGTTATCCGGACTATTGCCGACGTTGTGCTTTCCAATCACTGGCGCCTCAAATCAAATTGGGGCGAGAAGAAGCGTGGCTCCAGGACTATCTGCTTGCCCGTGCCTATGAGACGGGCTATTACGCACTGTTTCGTAAAGCCTTAGACATCATGGACGCTTTGGTAGTCTTTAATACGGCACTGCGGGACAGTCTCGCTCGTTATAAGGACAAAGTCCATGTTATTCCCGGCGGCGTATCGCTCTTGCCTGAGGGTCCCTCACCGTCTTTACCATTTTTACAGAACAACGATAAAAAACGAATATTTATGGCGGGCCGTGTCGACGACCCGGCCAAAGGCTTATCTTTGCTTCTCGAAGCGGGCGCGCGTCTCCTCCGCAAACGGGACGATTTCCATATTTATGCTACCCATTTTGATCCTTTGTGGCAGGGACCTTTTTTTTCTTCTACGGGCTGGATGCCCTATGATACACTGCGCCGTACCTATGGTGAAATGGACATCTGCGTGATTCCCTCGCGATGGGAAGAACCTTTCGGGCTCGTCGCCTTGGAATCCATGAGCGCAGGAACTGTGGTTTGTGCCGCTGATTGCGGCGGACTCCATGATATTGTGCTGCACCAAGAGACAGGGCTGCTCTTCGATTCAGGGGATTCTAACGCGCTATTCAACGCCTTAGATTGGCTTTTAGATCACGAAGAACAACGGCGGAGCCTCGGCGCTGCAGGTCTGGAACGCGTACAAAAACACTACCTCTGGAACCACGTTATTGATACCTACTACCTTCCTTTATTAGAATCGGTGGTGAAATGAACGAAACCGTACAAAAAATAGGGCTTCTTTATAGTT
>JAAYJI010000106.1 GCA_012523015.1 Candidatus Hydrogenedentota bacterium | reverse complement strand
CTGAGGTAGTTACTCTCCCGCCCCCTGCACGATTACCAAATACTGTTAACACAGAATAAATCCTCCTATTTTGTGGTTGAGTATGCCTCCAAAGTATTATCAATCACGCATGGTAAGATTCATCTTTATAAAACTACAATAGACAATCTGGGGTCAAAAGTCAAGTCTTATTTTTGGGGATCGCAGGTTCAAACTCGAATTGGTCCTCTTTTTAAAAAGTTGATGCAAGAAAAGCCTTCACCGTATAGTATTACTGTAGATGCTGTGATTGTTCGGAAGTCAACGTTGTTCTTAAAAGGAGCCAAAGATGAAAGATCAATTCGTTCTCGGTGGATGTGCATGTTGCCCCCTTTCACGACGTCAATTTTTAGTATCAAGTTGCGCCGCTTGTGCGGGGACATTGGGCGTTATGACATCGTCGCGGCGCCTGTTTGCGGCGGACGGAACCGGAAAACCACGCATCAAAATTGTGTATTCACTGCACGCGGAAACACAACCGGGACCTGACTGGCCCAATGTGGGTTTCGCTTTCACGCCTGTCATGGACACGATTACGAATGCGCTGATACAGGGCTGCCCCGACTTTGAATTTTTACCGGTCATGGCACAAGGCCCTGAAGAAGCAGAAGCTATCCTCAAGGAAAGCGCGTCGGAAAATATCTTAGGCTACATCGTCTACCAGATGAACTGTTGGAATCGCGTTGTGCAGACCGTGGCGGATACAGGCAAAGCTATCCTATATGTAGATTTTCAGTTCGGCGGCAGCGGCGGTTTCCTTGTCTACACAGCTGACTTTATTCGCAGAAATGTTTCGAACCTAGGCTTTATCGCTTCCTCACGTATGGAAGATGTTTTTGCTGCGGTAAACTGTTTTAAAGGGATCGCAGACGGACAAGATGCCTCCACCTTTTCCGCTGCCGTCACCCAAACCCGAGTGAAGGCTACCCTGAAGCCGGGCAATCCGGATTGTATTGCTGATCCACTGAAGACCCTTACACCGGCTGAATGTATCGAACAAATGAAGGCTTCCAAAATTGTGGTGGTACGTGATGAGGAAGCCAAAGCCTTGGAAGCCTACGCGGGTGTGCCCATGGTACAAGCGGCTTTTTCAGAATTGAACGCTTTGTGGGAGGCTGCGGATAAAGACGAGGCGAAAGCTATAGCGGATCGTTGGGAAAAAGGCGCAGCATATATCACCGATGTTAGCCGTGAAACGCTGGAGGCTTCGGCCGCGATGTACCTTGCCAACAAAGCACTGCTCAACCAATATGATGCCAATGCAATCACCATTAACTGCCTGGGCGGATTCTATGGAAACCACATCCACGCCTATCCCTGCTTAGGATTCCATGAACTGAATAATGAGGGACTGATCGGCGCGTGTGAGGCGGATGTGCGTTCCACGGCAACCATGACGATTTTCACCGCCCTGACCCAAGGTCGGCCCGGTTATATTTCGGATCCGGTCATAGACACCGCACGTGGGCAGATTATTTATGCTCATTGTGTTGCCTCCAACCGTGTATTTGGCCCGAAGGGATCGGAGAATCCCTTTGCGATCATGACCCACTCTGAAGATCGGCAAGGCGCAGCAGTACGCTCTTTCTTGCCCGGCGGCTACATGACCACTTCGTTGGAGGTATGTCCGGAACGGAAAGAAATTTTATTCCATCAAGCGAAGGCGATTGCCAACGATCCCGATGACCGCGCTTGCCGCACCAAATTGTGCGCCGAGCCGGTCGGTGATATAGAGAAACTGTTTACCCAATGGGATCAGTGGAGTTGGCACCGCGTAACCTTTTATGGTGATTTAAAAGAAGACGTCTTTGCCCTTGCTGATGCGCTGGGATACACTGTGGTGGAGGAGGCGTGATCCATTCATTTTCGGCGGCGTTAGGCGCAGCCTTTTGAATCGTCACGAATCTCAAGTAGCGGATACTATCCGTCCGCGCCCTTGCTATAGATAGACTCTGATTTAAGGAAAAAAATATGAAGATTACCTCATTCGGCGCTGCCGGCGGTGTCACCGGCTCCAAACATCTCCTTGAAATTAATGGCTATCGTATTCTCCTTGATTGCGGCATGTTCCAAGGGCGTCGTGAAGAAGCGGCACGCAAAAATAGATCCTTCCCCTTTTCCGTCGACAAACTCCATGCCGTTGTATTGAGTCATGCCCATATTGATCATACGGGCACTGTCCCCATGTTGCATAAGCACGGGTACAACGGACGCATTTATACCACCCCTGCCACCCTTGATCTATGCGGTGTCATGTTGTTGGATAGTGCCAATATCCAGCGCCGTGACGCGGAATGGCTGCAAAAAAAGAATCGTGAATTTGTGGCTCCGCTCTATTCAGAAGAGCACGTTTATGAGACCATGCGTCATCTGGTCGGCTATCCCTATAACGACCGATTTGAAATTGTGCCCGATGTTTTTATCACCTTTCAAGATGCTGGACACGTGCTGGGCTCCGCTATGGTTGTTGTAGATTACAAAGAAAACGGAGTAGAACGACGCCTCCTTTTTAGCGGCGATTTGGGTCGAAAAAACATGCCCCTTTTACAAGATCCTTGGATACCCGAAGACGCGGACATCGTCATTATGGAGAGCACTTACGGCGACCGCGATCACGACCCTATTGAGGCGATGGAGGAGCAACTGGCGCATGTGGTATTACGTGCCATTGAGAAGGGCGGCAAGATTATTATTCCGAGCTTTGCCCTAGAACGAGCCCAAGAGATTGTCTTTGCCCTGAAACGGCTGGAAATGAAGAAAGCCATTCCCTCCCTTCCCGTTTATGTGGACAGTCCGTTGACCGTGAACATCACCGAAATATTCCGCTTTCATACGGACCTTTTCGATACGGAAACTAAAGAGGTGATGAAGAAGGCCGGCGATCCCTTCGAATTGAACCATATTGAGTATGTACGCAATATGGATGATTCCATGCGACTCAACAGCATTACAGAACCCTGTATCATTATTTCCGCGTCGGGCATGTGTGAGGTGGGCCGTATTCTCCACCATCTGCGCAACAATTGTGAAGACCCGAAAAACACCATTTTGATTGTCGGCTTTATGGCAGAAAATACCCTGGGACGCCGTATTGTAGAACGGCGGCCTGAAATAAAAATATTCGGTGTGAAACGAGCTTTGCGCGCAGAAGTGAAGACCATGAATGCGTTTAGCGCCCACGCAGGCCGTTCAGAATTGATTGATTTTGGGGCGCGGTTCCATGGGAAAAACAAAAAAGTTTTGTTGGTCCACGGTGAGCCCAAATCCCTTAATGCCTTGCAATCGGGACTCCAAGAAAAAGGCGTACAAAACACGGTCATCATGGAAGAACGAGTGCCGATTATTGTATAGTCAACGCCCATTTTGGGAAAGGAATATTCTTCATGCAAAAGTGGCTTCTTTTTGGAATCTTCGCCTGCCTTCTCCTCATGCACACAGCATCGGCAGAGCAGGAAAGCTATACGGAACTCGAAAGCGTTTTGCGAGGCGCAAAAATTGGGATGTCCTTTGATGACTTTGTCGATACCCACCCTGAAGCCGCCTATAGTGATGAGGCAATGCGTGATACGCCTGTCACCAAGGAACAGCCCGGATCCATGCTCATCGTTCATGATCAGGATCCTTTCCTCGGCCATTATCAATTTTCCAATTTCGGATTTAAAGATAAGCGCTTATATGAGCTGGTAGCGGTTTGGAAGGGAGAAGCGAGAGCCATGCGCGCCCGTGCCGCCCAATTTTTTGGCGCCATTATCCAACGTCATGGGAAAAAATACGAGCGTAAAAGTATGTTTGTTTTCCCCGACTCAACCGATGAACGGGTTGTTGCTGTTTTTTATTGGAAAAGCAAAGATCATGTTTCATTAGCCTTTTATACGCCGCCGAAAGCGGATGAGGAAGATCCCATCGGTATCCTCAGCTACGCACAATTTTCTCCGGACACGGCTTTTCTAAAAGATCTCTTTGAAGAAAAGGCTGTACCGGCTGATCGGAATGCTGAGGCTTGGGCGAGCATGGATGATATTGTGAAAGCCTTGCCCTTATGACGGGCGATTAAATCATCGCGCCGTCTAAACAGATTTTTTATCCTGCATCCTGTTCATTGAATGGGATTGGGAGCTTGGCGGCCGTTGAGTACAGCCACGATATTTTCAGCTGCCATACGCGCCATGGTTGCCCGTGTTTCTACGGTAGCACTGCCAAGATGAGGAAGCATGAGAACATTTTCTAATTCGAGGATCGGCTTATAAATGGTCGGCTCCAATTCATAAACATCCAGTCCTGCAGCAAAAATAAGCCCGTCGCGGAGCGCCTGATGCAAATCTTCTTCTTTAATGACCGGCCCCCGTGAGGTGTTGACAATAACCGCTTCCTTTTTCATCTTCTTGAATTCGGCTAAAGTAAAGGCATGACGTGTTTCATCAGTCAAGGGGCAATGGAGCGTCAGGATATCGGACTCGCGCACTAAAGTGTCTTTATCGACCCAACGGGCGTTCAAGGCTTTTTCTGTTTCTAAATCAGCATGTTGCGCATCGCAGTACAGCACAGGCATCTCAAAGCCGCAGGCACGCCGTGCCACGGCACATCCGATGCGGCCCATGCCATAAATGCCCAAGGTTTTACCATGGATAGAAGCGCCCAGATACTGAAGCGGCGCCCAGCCTTTCCAATTGCCTGCGCGCAGGAAACGTTCCGATTCCCCTGTCCGCCTCGCCGCGCCCAAGATCAATGCCCAAGCCAAGTCTGCCGTGGCTTCGGTCAGCACACCGGGCGTATTGGTGGCAACGATATTACGCGCCGCTGCCGCTTTGCAATCGATATTGTCGTAACCCACGGCCATGTTCGCGATCACTTGCAGACCGCCGCCCGCAGCATCCATCGCTTCACCATCCATTTTCTCTGATAAGGTGGACAATACCGCCTTTGCACCGGGCAGCATCGCCAACAGTGCTTCCCGAGTTAACGGCAGATCTGAATCATGGTGTACTAACGAATCTTTTCCCACTGCCTCAATAAGAATGTCCATCCCTGCTTGCGGGATCCGTCGTGTAATTACAATTTTCATATTTTCTATCCTATCGTCTAAAGACCATATCCATGTGCCAATAATCGGCGGCTTCAAGGTTGAAAAGCAACCGGTCTAAAAAAAGAGACATCATAGAAGTCTTCGGTAGAATCGTCCTGACAAAACACCCGAAGGAGTCCACAATGTCCCACCACCATTTTACACGAGACGCCCCTATAAAGCTAGAAACGTTTCCTTACAGAACTTCTGCCGAAGTCTTTTTTCAGAATAGCCTGCATTTCGAGCTTGGATCTACCTTCCATACGAAGCTCGGCAATGAACCCTGTGCGCTGTTAAGAATGTACTGCGGCGTGCTTTGTTTTTAAAGCCGGTTTAAGCTCATCCATTGCTTGAAATAATCCTATGGTTCTTTATTGCGCCCATAATAGCCCATTCGTTATACTAAACGGAGGCTGAATCAGCCGTTGTGTTTAGAAATGGGTAGCGTCAATGTTACAGTTTCAAGTATGGGAGGAGTTGTAATGATCTTTAAAAAATATGTTTATGCATGTAGCCTTTTGTCCATGATCCTACTGCTGTTTTTATTGGTTCCTGCTTGTAGCAAACCGGCAGATGATGCGGGAGGAGATGGATCGGCACGCCCGCAGAAAGCGATAGAATTAAAGTATAGTGTTTTCTTTCCTCCTTCCCACATTCAATGCAAAGAAGCGGAAGCATGGGCGAAAGAAATTGAAGCGCGCACCGATGGCCGCGTAAAAGTTACCATCTACGCAGGCGGCTCTTTGACACAGGCACCGCAGGTCTATGAGGGCGGCGTGTCGGGAATTTCCGATTTGGGCATGAGTTGCCTCGCCTACACACGCGGACGCTTCCCCTTATTGGAAGGATTGGATTTGCCCGTGGGCTACCCCAACGGTAAAATTGCGACACGACTCGCCACCGATCTGGCACGAAAATATGCGCCGGCTGAAATGAATGATACGCAACTCATGTACTTGCATGCCCACGGCCCGGGCATTCTCGCCAGCAAAAAACCGATCCACACACTTGACGAAATGGAAGGTCTTAAAGTGCGCGGTACAGGCTTGTCCGCAACCATTATTTCGCACTTAGGCGCGACACCTATAGGAATGAGTCAACCGGAAACCTATGAGGCGCTGCAAAAAGGGGTCGTAGAAGCTACCCTTTGCCCCATAGAAACGCTGAAAGGCTGGAAACAAGGTGAAGTCATTTCGTATGTGACCGACAGCTCGGCGATCGGTTATACAACGGCCATGTTTGTTAGCATGAATAAAGCGAAGTGGGAAGGATTGCCCGCTGATATTCAAGCCATTTTTGAAGAGGTCAATAATGAATGGGTAGATCGTCATGGCGCCGCATGGGATGTGGCGGATGATGAGGGCCGCGAATTCATTCAAAGCCTAAACCATGAAGAAATCACCCTCTCCGACGAAGAACAGGCGCGATGGGTTGATGCGGTCAAACCGATTCTAGATGAGTACGTGAAAACCTGTGCAGATAAACAACTTCCCGGTGATGCCTTCTTAGCCGATCTGCAAGCGGGTATTGAGGCGAATGCCTCTTGATGAACGCTGTTTTCGACATGCCCCTTGTTCGCGCATTTTTTAGGATACGGGATATCTTTTGGCTTGGTGTGCGCTATACCGTGATGGCTTTCGCAGCCATTGCGGGACTTGCCGCCCTCGCCATGGCGCTCGTCATTTGCATTGACATTGTCGCGCGATGGCTCCACCACCCCTTTCCCGGCGCATATGATATTGTCCGTTTCCTCGGGACCCTTGTCATTGCCGGAGCACTGCCTTACACAACGGCTGTGAAAGGACACGTAGCCGTGGAGTTTTTCTTCCAAAAAATGCACCGCTTGGGCAGGGTTGTCGTCGATAGTCTCAGCCGGCTTATTGTCATGATCTTGTTCAGTACCTTTTCATGGCAATGTGTCCGCCACGGTCTCTCATTGAAAGCAGCTCGGGAAATTTCACCTACACTGGGGCTTCCCATGTTTTGGTTATCCTTCATTATTGCTGCAGCCTGCGTGCTGACTACCTTAGTATTGCTCTATAAGATATTGCATCCGGGCCGGGAGATGATCAAACCATGACCCCTGTACAAGTCGGAATTCTCGGATGTATTGCTCTGGTCCTGTTGCTTGCTGCCAGCATGCCCGTTGCCTTTTCCATGGCGTTGGTAGGCGTGGCGGGTTTCGCCTATCTCGTGACGCCCACCGCAGCATTGAGCATGGTCACAGCGGATCTTTTCGAGACTTTTTCCTCCTATAGTCTGACCGTTATCCCTCTCTTTGTATTCATGGGCCAAATTTGTTTCCACGTCGGCATCAGCCGCCGCCTTTTCCATGCCGCCTACCAATGGCTGGGACAGTTACCCGGCGGCCTTGCCATGGCGACTGTTGGCGCCTGCACTGCCTTCGGCGCGATTTGCGGATCCGGTCCCGCCACGGCAGCTACCATGTCCGCTGTAGCACTGCCCGAGATGCGCCGTTATAAATACAGTATGGAATTAGGAGCGGGCACCGTTGCTGCCGGCGGCAGCTTGGGCATGATGATTCCGCCCAGTGTTGTTTTTATTGTTTACGCTATTATCACCGAAGGCTCCATTGGAAAATTGTTTATTGCCGGCGTCTTGCCGGGCATGCTCATTGCCTTGTTATTTTGTGCAACCATTTATATCCGCTGCACCCTGCGTCCTGAACTCGGGCCTACCGGACCCAAGACGACGCTCTACCAAAAAATTGCGTCTCTTGCCGGCGCCGGAGAAACCTTGATCCTTTTCATTGCAGTCATGGGCGGCATGTTCACCGGATTTTTTACCGCAACAGAAGCGGCGGCTGGCGGCGCTGCAGGCAGTGTAGCCATCGCTTTGGCCAAACGTCAGCTGACCTGGAAAATATTGCAGCGCGCCCTTCTCGAAACTTTACGCACATCTTGCATGGTCATTGTGATCGTGGCAGGTGCACTCATGTTTGGTCGATTCCTCGCCATTACGCGAATCCCCTATGAATTGGCATCTTGGTTGGGCGCTTTGCCGCTGCCTGCATGGATAATCATTTTATTCATCATTCTTTTCTATTTGATCGCCGGATGTTTCGTCGACGCGCTCGCCTTGGTATTGTTGACGGTTCCCATATTTCATCCCGTCATTCTTGATCTTGGTTTTGATCCCATCTGGTTTGGTGTTATCATTGTGGTAGTAACGCAGATGGGCGTGATCTCACCGCCCGTCGGTGTCAATGTGTATGTTGTTGCCGGTATGGAACGCGATATACCGCTGACGACGGTGTTCCGGGGCGCCATGCCCTTTTTATTCGCGTTGATTGTAGCAGCCATTCTCATTGTTATCTTTCCGCAAATAGCGTTGTTTTTGCCCAATCTCGTTTCGTAGCGTTGGGCCTGTTTAACCGCTCAATAGGAGATGAAAACCATGGACACTACTGCATTTCCAAAATCGATCAATGAACGCATCCTCTTTTGTACCGATTTCTCTGAAAACGCCGATACCGCTTTCACCTACGCCCTCGACGCTGCCATACGCAGACCCAAAGCAGTCCTGCACATTTTTCACGTCATACCGGAGCCTGACGCCCAATTTTGGAGAACCTATATTTACGAAGTGGACGGCGTCGATGAAAAAGCGAAACAGGATATTGACCAGCGCATAGAAAGCACTTACCTCGCGCAACTTCCCGAGTCACTGCAATATAAGGTTGCTGTACGTATTGGCCGCGATTACATAAAAATACTGGAGTACGCACAGCAAGAAAATATGGATCTCATTGTTAAGGGAAGGCATGGACACAGCGCCCTTGAAAGTGTGCTCTTTGGCAATGTCACGGAGAAGGTCGTTCGAAAAGCGCCCTGTGCCGTGCTTGTGGTACCTACGCCCGGAAAACGGCGTAGATAAGATGCTTTTATCTTCCCGAAGCACCTTCTCTTCCGCATCATTACCGAAACCATGGTTCCGTTTGTCTGCCCCTTAAGGCGTCACTAAAAAAAAAGAATGGACGTGTTGTTATGAAAATTCAAAAGATAAGCTGTCTCTTTGTCTTGGGTCTGCTGATAGCGGGCTTGAGCAGCCACGGATACACACAAGAAGCGAATCCGGATATTACAGAACATTTTAATCGTATGCTGGTTTATCATAAATACATGGATGGTAATGTGCCGGAAGGATCGGTGCTTTTTATCGGCGACAGCATCACCCAAGGATTATGCGTGGCTGCGGTTCACCCAAGCGCTATTAATTACGGCATCGGCAGCGATACGACCCTCGGCGTTCTTGAGCGGCTTCCCGTCTACAAATCCGCAGAACAAGCGGCGGCCATCGTCTTCGCCATCGGTGTCAATGATCTGAGCCGACGGGATAATGACGCGATTGTTGAGAATTATCAAAAGATTATACAGGCGGTTCCTGCCCATGTTCCCTTGCTATTCAGCGCCATTCTGCCCTTGGATGAACGTAACAAACCGGAAGAAAAACACTATAACCAACGGATTCTTGAACTCAATACATGTTTGAAAGATCTCTGCGAGAAAAAGGATTACGCCTTCCTTGATATGACGCCTATCTTGGCGGATGATACGGGCAATTTGAAGCCCTCATACCACACAGGGGACGGTGTACATTTGAATACAGAGGGATACGCGCTGTGGATACAAAAGCTTCGCGCGTCCTTGGAATTCATTGAGACTACCGCACAAGAGAAACCTTGAGCGCTCTTATCCAATCTGCTAAAAACACCGGCGATGATGATGGAATAGTGCATCTTTTTAAGGTGTTTTGAGGGTACAAGTAGTAAAGAAAACAAAGATGACGCCATGGTTCTAGCAGGAACAAAGATGACTGCGTGATATACTATGTATTGAGGTGATTGTGATGATGTGCAATTTCTGCAAGAAAAATCTTGCCTCCGTTAAATTTACAGAAGTGGTAGATGGCAAAGCGATACGGCACGCACTCTGTCCTGACTGTTACAAAGCATTCCAAGAAGGTACCGCGAGTTTCTCTTTTCCCATTCCGAAGCCCGAAAGCAGTGGCGGCGGCGGAAAAGCGGAGGTCAACATCGATCGAAGCGGGCAGACTAAATGCCCCGGATGTGGGCTTATGGCCGCCTTTCTGCTCGAACTCGGTCAAGCAGGGTGTCCAACCTGTTTCACCGCCTTCGAAAAAGAAATCGATGCCATGTTACAGGAAATCCAGCCGGAAACCAGCTACCGCGGCAAAGTATTTAAATGCGATGATGACCGGGTACGTCTTAGCAAAGATATTCGGGAGAAGCGCGTGCTGTTGCGGCAAATGGTCAAAGAAGAGAATTACGAAGAAGCAGCGCGATTACGCGATGAAATCGCACGGATGGAACGCAAAGCCCAGGAAACGACTGTATCAGGATAAAAAAAGTTATGGCTATTCATTCTTTGACCGAATCTTTTCCTCGCTGGATTACGACAACACAAAATGCGCCTGAGCCCGTCATTTTATATCAATGTTCCCTAGCACGCAATTCGGAAGGATTTAATTTTCCCGGACGCTCTTCCATTGAGGAAAGACGCAGTATAGAGGCACGCATATTAAATACGCTGGCAGTCGTTTTCCCCGATGTCGAACAGTCCTATTATTCGTCCGCCGATATGGACACGAACATGATCCGCTTCTTGTCGGAACGTCGCGTTGTTCCTTACGAGTTTCTCATAGAACCGGGTTTGCGCGGCGTTTTTGTCGATCAAAAACAGACGCTCTCCGTCGGTGTAAATGTTTTTGACCACCTCTTATTCCATGCTGTATCGGGAGACGACACGCTTCAACATCTTTGGGAAAGTATAGACCGCTTGGATTCGCAGCTTGGCAAGCATCTTGACTACGCTTATCATGAACGCTACGGATATCTGTGTTCTTCCTTGCGCTTGGTGGGCACAGGTCTGAATCTGTCCGCCTTGCTCCACTTGCCCGCCATTGTAATGACTCAAGAAATTCCGAGAATCATCGAACTTTGCCGTCCCCGTCGCCTTCTCTTTCGTGGTTTGAGCTTGGGCGAAACCAAAAGCGCCGCTCCTGCTTCCACAACAGCGGGAAAAATACCGAGAACTGATGTCGAACCCGTGCTGCAACAAAGCCTTTATCTCGACGCATTCAGCAGCTTTCATACGAACTTGGATGAAACGGTTGGAAATCTTTTTTTGCTCAACAGTCAAGATACGCTGGGAGTATCTGAAGGGGAAATGCTCTTTCAAATCGAGCAAGTCATTGCCGCCATTATTCGGGAGGAAGAAAAAGCACGGGAAAAACTCTTGAGCAATCAACGTGAACGCTTGCTTGACCACATCGGCCGTGCCTTAGGCATCGCACGAAGCGCCAGACTGCTGGGCATGGGTGAAGCACTGGCACTTGCGTCTATGATCCGATTAGGCACCGCCCTAGGCCTGGCATCAGGGTACAATCAAAACGCCCTTAATCGTGCCATTTTAGAATGTCAGCAAGCACATTTGCAGATTTTACACGAAATTCCAGCGAATCCCGTCGCTCTTGCTGCTGAGCGCGCACGTATGTTCCGCGCCCTCTTTTCCGGAACCGATCTTAATTGATCCCATACCCGCCTCTTTCAAAAACACAGCTTCACCTTTAAGATTGCAAGACTACGCCGAGTTGTTAACTGGAACGACGCATCAACGGCCGGCTTCATGTACAATGCCAAGTACAGACTATCGAAGATTCTCACGGACAAAATGAACCGCCTCTAAAACGCCGCCGCGCTTGTGCATCGTATGGTAATTGAAGCTATTGCTCGTGAATGGAATCTGGATTTTATTCCCCGCACTTATAGTAAGATGGTAGCTTCCTGCATAAACTCGGCTGCTACTTTCTGAGGAGAAAACAAGCCTGGTTTTAAAAACGATGTTTAAAAATATGGCACTTGTGCTGTGTTCTGTATTATTGGTAGTGGGCCTTAGCGTCGCCGCGGACCGTGTGTTTGGTAAGCTACGAAAAGTTCCCGGACTGCCGGAGACCATCGAATTAATTTTCCCGCCTTTTGCCGAGCAACACTATGAGTCCTTGGAATTCCGCTATTCCGTTTACATCAATTCAATTGGCATACGGGACAGAGAACTTCCCCGGGAACGGGGCGACAGCTATCGAATCCTTGCCATAGGCGATTCCTTTACCTATGGATGGGGCGTGGATATTGAAAACAGCTGGCCCAGAATCTTGCAGCAACTTGCCCATGAATCCGGCTACGAGGTGGAAATCCTCAATTTGGGGAAACCGGGATCGGGACCGCCGTTTTATTCTGAGATTGCGGAAAAAGCTATTCCTTTATTGCGCCCCGATTTAGTGCTTGTTTGCATGCTTCAGGGCGATGACATCCGCGCGGCAGGACCAGAAGAAGCGGCATTGCCCAGGCAAAAGGTCGGTGAAATCTTACGGAAAATATACCCGAATCTTAGCCTCTATCTGCGAGATCTCCGACGTGAAAAAGAATATGGCGGCCGCAGTCATACGGAAATGCCCAGGCAAATCAGCAGCGCCGAGGACAATCGAAAATGGACAGCGAACACTGCGGCAACTTTCTTAGAATCCATGACGACGGAGCAAAAAGAACGTTTCGATAGTTTCGATGATGAAGTGAAAGAAGCGTATCGGGAAGGAATGCTCAATCCTTATTTGGTCGATCTCGCGATGCAAAATCCGGACTTCTACATATTGACCATGGACATGGACGACGGGTGGACACACACCTGCATTGACCGTACAGCGATTCATTTCAAACGCATCAAAGGCGTGGCAGATCGCTACGGCGCTAAAACCGTTGTCGTCAATATACCGGAAGGTCCCTATGTTAACCGGGCATCCCTACTCAATATGAGGCGGGTCGGGTACAATCTTCCGGAGTGGCTGCTCCAAACGACCAGTCCTGATGAAAGCATTGAACAAGCCGCTGAAAAGACACAACTTCCCTATTACGGGGTTACCGATCAATTTAGAGCCCATCAGGAGGATCCTGATTTATACTTTGACCTCGATGGACACCCCACTCCCAAGGGTAATCATCTTTTTGCTGAAGCCTTTTTACCCGCTCTAAAGGGAATTATTTCGGATGACAAATAGCAGTAATAAAGGGGGACTGCGAAATTACGATAACGCGGCAACCATCATCATCATGAAGAAAAACATAAAGAAAAAGATAGCGATTACATCTTCCACGATACAACTCCTTGAAATCTCGGTGCACACGCGACATGAGGGCAAAGAAATCTTCTTTCACAACCCACAATCACTTAACTATAGTATACATGGATGAAGATGAAAAATTACAACTTTTAAATCATTCCGCAAACAAAAAGAGACCGGATGCAGTTCGTAATCCCAAAAAAGCGCCGAAAGAACAGATCGCAGAACCTTGAAATAAATTACCGGTCGTTTTGAGACCACTTTCTAACATAATTTATATTTATTCAAGAGGATGAAAGTCTAGCGGGCAATAAGTTAAACAACGCACAGGAATAGAGAGATAAACGTAATGGCAAAAATGGTTCCCCCAATTATATTACCCTCATGCGTATCCCCCGGTGAACGCATGCTCTTTGACCGTTTTCAGAAAACACAAGAATGTAAGGATTGGGTTGTTTTTCATTCTTTGGGCGTTGCCGACCACTCCCAAAGACAAATGGGTGAAATTGACTTCCTTGTCGTTGTCCCCGGAGAAGGTATTTTGTGTCTGGAAGTTAAATCAGGCGCTGTAGAACGCAAGGATGGATTATGGGTTTATGGCAGAGGGTTACACGCGACGAAGTCATCTGTAGGGCCTTTTCGTCAAGCGTCAGATGCTATGCATTCCGTCATGAAGACGGCAATAGATCAAGAACCCTCTTTAGCCGGACTGCTTTTCTGGTTCGGCGTTATTTTTACGGGAATAGACTTTGAAGAAGAATCACCTGAATGGCATCGGTGGCAGTATGTTAATCGAAGTCAACTGCTTAGAAAGGGTATTGCAGCATGTTGTTTGCGTATTCTAGCTGGCGCCCATAATCACATTCAGGGCACACCTTCCTGCAAATGGTATAGCCCCGGTAAAAGCCGGCCCAAAACGGAACATGTCAAAAAATTAATGAATGTGTTCCGCTCAAATTTTGAATATCCTGTTTTATTCAAATCTACACTTGCTGATACCGAAAATAGAATACGCCGCTTTACGGAAGAACAATTTTCAGCCTTGGACATTATGCTGGAAAATCCACGGATCCTGTTTAAAGGACCTGCCGGTACAGGGAAAACATTTCTCGCCATTGAAATGGCGCGGCGCAGCATAAGTCAGAAAAAAAATACCCTCTTTCTCTGTTATAACCGACACCTTGGCAACTGGATTTCTGATGAAATGGGAGAGCTCTTTTTTAATGATCCATCCTTGGTCTTTTGTGGAACATTCCATCACTATCTATTAACCCTATCAGAAAGCACGGTTCCCGAGAATGCCGGGCCTGACTTCTGGACTGAAACGCTTCCACTGCGGGTAATTGAAAATATTTTTAATGGCACCATTCAAATCCCGGCTTTTCAGACACTGGTAATAGATGAGGCACAAGATCTGCTCTTTGAGAATTATCTTGACATACTGGACCTATTGCTGGAAGGTGGGCTGACAGGCGGACAATGGGCCATGTTTGGAGATTTTGAGCGTCAAGCAATATATACAGCTCAAGAAAATACCTCCCAACAAGACGCTTTGGCAATGCTTAACAAGCGAAACCTATCGTATGTGCCCTACCCGCTTCGCGTAAACTGCAGAAATACCGCGCAGATCGCGGCAGCAGTGGAGTTCTGCTGTAATTTGAAGCCCGGTTATTCGCGTGTTTTGAATGAGGCACCGGATTTGGATGTTCAAGTGTCATTTTATAAAAACTCAAATAACCAGCGGAATCTTTTAGACAAATATACGTCCAAACTGTGCGAACGGTATAGTGTCGAAGATATTGTTGTACTGTCCACAAAAAGAGACTCGGAGTCCTGCGCATACAGTTTGTCACAAGAAAATCCAAGCGTCCCCTTCCTTCCTTATCGAGAATCATCCCAAACACCTGCTGTACGTTTTTCAAGTATTCATGCCTTTAAAGGGCTTGAGGCAGCCGCCATAATTCTCACGGATATTGAAAACATTAATCAAGACATTTCCAAAGCTTTACTGTATATTGGCATGACGCGGGCGCGGCTTGAACTAGTATTAAATTTACACGAAAGATGCAAACAGGACTGGCAAAATACGTTACTACATAATATTAAATAGGGGATTTAAAAATGTTACCGCTGAAAAATATTCTGCAGACATCCTGAAATATCGTTCTGAATCTTTTGTTCTCAGCAAAGGAAGTAAAAATATAAGCCGCGTGTATCCAAGTGCGCCGCAGATTAACATGAATACAGGATTTTTATGGGTGCACTTCTAGCCACGGAAACGATAGTGATGACTGTCACGATTTGTTATAGAAGATAGTTCTAGGTCGGGTACGCCGGAAGCTCTCAGGTGTGCATGGATGCGGTCAAATCGATGAGGGACCCGCGTCTTATCGGAAGAATCTCCTCTTGGCACCCAAATTATCATACCTAATCGAGCCCGAGTAAGGAGTACGCGATAACGGTAGCGAATATAGTTTTGATCAATCGCGGATCGACAGTTTTGCCATTTCGTTCCTCTGAATTTTTGATACTCCCACTCTTTATCATTCATGCTAGGAACGAGATCACCACCCCAACAAACACCAACCCAGTCTAATTCGAGTCCTTGACATTGAAATTCAGTCGCTGCTACCTCAAGCCGAAAACTCGATCGTATATCTTCACTTCCGAAAAGGAACCACTTTTCGAAAGGATATCCACCTAAAAAATCCGTTGAAAGCTCTAGACCGTAGGCACGCATGCGCGTATCTCCGGAAGTCGCGACAAAGCCGCAACGCGCATTAAGATCAAATTGACTATGTGCCCAAAGCCACTGTCGGGCGGCATCTAAATCACGGGTCACGACGATGGGGAATTCATCTAGATCAGGTAGTTTCGCTTTGGCCTCCTCATCATCCAATAACAAAAGAGCATTTACCCATTCCGCAATCAATTGGGCACGGTGACTTCTGACACTCACTTTCAAGTGAGCGAGGGGCTCTTCTATGATTTCTAAATCTTCGGGTTTGCCTTCTTCATACAAAGAATGGCCGGCAACACTTGCGCCGCCATGCAATACTTCCGGCGAAACAACGATGGACCACCGCTTCTCAGAAGACAAAAGAGCTCTCCCCCACTCACCAAGCCCTGCTTCTCCTTTGAAAATTTCTTGACCGCCGCCCACCAAGGCGATAACAACCGACCATCCTGGCAAACGTTCCATTACCTCAAGAAGCTGGGCAGGTTCTGAAGTTTCAACGCCCCATTTGCGCTTCATCTGACCAAGATCCCAAGCACGTTGTGCCTCGTCGAAGACGACCACATGTTCATGAGGAACAGCATCAAGATTCTCTCGATGATGACGGAGAAAATTATGCACATTTTGAATAAAGGTCGATACTTCATGTTCACAATCTTGACGCTTGCGCCCCTGGCGTTGCTGGTTTCGCACAAGGGCCTCACGGATAATTTTTATGAGCGGACCATTTCCGGAAAGAAAGATCCCTGATGGTCCTTGTTTTGAGCGAATGGTCGCATCATGCACCACATTCAGCCCCGTGAGCGTTTTCCCCGCGCCCGGAACGCCTGTGATGAAAACAATCGTATACTTCTGCATCGTCTTCGCTTCGAGAATGACTTCCGCAATTCTATCGGTTGTTTTGTCGAGATTTTCCGCGTAACTGTGGGTAATCTCACGGACATCATGGTTTTCATATAGTCTTTCGGCCGCTTCAATAATTGTCGGCGTGGGACGATACGCGGAGCGCGTCCAGGCTTCTGGATTGATGGCTTCTCGGTCATAGCGCCGCGCGGCTAGGAAGACACGCAATAAACAGTCTCCAAGATTGTGGGCATTTGTTTCTTGAATAGTGGCAATGTCTTTGGAAAAAGAAATGGATTCTCTCAAATCCGAATCTTGGGCTTCTGTTGCGCATAAGACGGGGACGATGAGACGATTAGCACTTTCCGCGTGAAAATCTCTTAGGTTCATGGCATAATCCATCACTTGCCAACGGGCAGCAGCGTCAAAAGATGAAGTACCAACTTTAAACTCCAAGACAAGGATGACGTCGTGGGCAAGGATCACAACATCCGGTCGTTTCTGTCTTCGCGGCAAGTCATATTCAAGTAGAATATGCCAATTCGCCACTTCAGAATTCTTTAAGGTCAACGCTTCAAAGTGCTCTTTCAATAGATCAATCTCGCTTCCCCACACTTTAATCTGGCGGCTGTGCTGGCTTTCAATACCTATGTCAGCAACAGCGTGTGCAAGTTGTCCTACGATTTGGTCCCGATGAGTCTTTAGAAACTCGGTGATTGTTGATTCAAAAGCAGTTGACATTTCAATTCCTTATTCCGCTGCAACAGTGTGCTTAAATTTCGCATTGAAGCATGCATTCGCCCCGCGATTACCCTATGTTATTCGTGTTTCGTCTTGTATTACTCCCCAAGATTCGCACTCATCCATCGCAAGGCATTGGGAAACGAGCAACTCAAGTTTAGCACAGATTGTTCTGTAGAAAGTATGTGCGGAGCGGTCCTTTTTCCGATAAAGGCGGTTTGAACATATCCCTGTTAATATGCTATTGTTTTGCGACTGGGGGGCGATTAGCTCAGCTGGTTAGAGCGCTGTCTTCACACGGCAGAGGTCACTGGTTCGAGTCCAGTATCGCCCACCATCTTTCTTTTTCACTTCCATTCGGAAAGAACGGCCGAGAGGATTCCGCATCCGCTATAACGGCGTTCCAAGTCAAAAACTTCTCCGGCCCGTTCTGTGCCGGCCTGCATGGCAAGAAATGACGGGACATCACACGGGTGGTGGGGGTGGTGATCTCCGTCGCAAACAACCCGTCCCGCGCTGCCTTGCTTCCCAACTCTTACCGTATGCGGGACGTCGGCCAGTCATCCCCGCATGCGGATATTGCCGCCGTGAACAACTATTGTTCCGCTCGCCCTTAGGACAGGGATTGTCGAATTTGCAGATACGCGCATGCCCGCGACCACTACATTCCGTAATCTAAAATACGCGTTCCGAAATCGGGCATTGAATTATTGGCCGGGCTTGACTATATTTAGTCTCGGTTGGTAGAAAGTGGAAGGTACAAGGGTCAAAATGATAGACTGCCTTACACTCAAAGAAGTGGCGGAATATTTGAAGATAAGCCGTTCGACACACTATAAAAGAGCCTGTACCTAACGTGTACCCGCTCACAAAGTGGGCCTTACATTGCGTTACGATACCGCTGATTAGGATAAGTATCTCAAGGAGAGCAAACAAGCCTCCAAACCGCCGAAGCAGACAAAGAAAATTAAGAAACCGACTTGAGGAAGATCGGACGACGTTTGCGATGCGACTGACTAGGCTTGCCATGAGTCCGAATCGGGCTTCAGTCACCGCAACTCAAACGTGAGATGTCACGGATGAAGCTGATTATGAAGCAAATAAGGCACATTCGTCACCATTGAAGTTAATTTCGGGACGCGTCGAGCGCCCCAAATGGCGGATAAACCCCGCAAAATAAGGAGGCTACGAGTAATGACTCACTCCCCCATGAAGGAGCCCGGGATTTTCCTCCTGACACAGGACATCGGCGCCGGTCTGACGACAAAACTGGCCGTCTATCCATCACGCCGTTCGTTCCCGCCGGACTGTGCTACGCAGAAAACAGCTTCATTGCTGTCCTGGAGTGTTGCCCTGTAATGACCGCTACACAACAACGCAACGAGCATGAAAAGGCTATTCGGCTTGTTAACTATCTACTGAAGCTCGCAACTCTGCGCACGAAGCTGATCCGTAATATTACTGACTATCAGAAGGTGCTTTGGATTTCGAAAGTTCCCCGTGAGCGGGGGTGTTTCACGCAAGCATGGGGAAGTGACGAAGAACACGAAGCGGATGAATGGCTAGAAGTACAAAACCGGCGCGAGCCGGAACCTCCCCCCATTCCCGCTCAGTGCAAGGACTGGGCGAACAATCCATCGCTTAGAAATAAGAATGACCGGCCCCAACTCAACTCGGAAATCACCCGGCAAATCCCAAATCCCAATTGGTACGAAGGTTCGGACCAGCCGGAGACCGTCCCGCGCACTGAACGTCTTGAGAACCAACCTGAGATTCAACAGGCATGGGATCGGTATGTCAGAGACAAGTGGTTGCCTTGGACGGAAGAGCATAATGCGTGGGAGAAAGTAAACAATGTCTATTCCACGCTCTTCGCCATCCATCAGGAACAACTTCGGCTTGGCGAAGAATATGAACTCGTGATTGGTCTGGGTTTGCTGTCCTGGCAAACACCCACCGGGCATCACGTCCGGCGTCATCTGATTGTCGCCGACGCCGTTCTTGAATTTGAAGCACGCTTAGGGAAGTTCACAGTTCGCCCCCACACCGATGGGGCCAGGTTGCGGCCTGAACTTGACATGCTGGACATCGAAGAGCAACCGGCGCGCGCAGAGGAAACCGCAAAGGACTCACTAACCCAAGCCGAAGATAATCCGTGGGAAAAAGACTGTATCGAAGGTGTCCTTCAGGCCTTGGTTCATTCGATCAACTCGCAAGGCGATTATGATGACTCGCTGGAAGCGAAAGGGATCCGCGCCACGAAGAAGCCTATCGTGGAATATGCTCCAGCCTTGATCTTACGCAAGCGTTCCTCCAAAGGCCTTACCGAAACCTTGAAACGGATCAAGGAACAGATCGAAGACGGCGAACCCATCCCCAGCGAATTTGCGGACCTCGCGGGAATCGGTCCGAAGAATGATCGCGAACCAAGGGTTGATCCGAAAGAGAGAAACGCTGCATTCGATGGTGAGATTTTCTTTCCCAAACCATCGAATGAGGAACAACGCCGTATTGTGGACAAGATTCGAGCAACAAATGGCCTGCTTGTGCAAGGCCCGCCTGGGACTGGGAAATCCCATACCATCGCCAATCTGATTTGCCATCTGCATGCCACGGGACAGCGAACGCTCATCACGGCTAAGACTCCGCGCGCACTTCAAGTACTTCAAGGTCTTTTACCTGTTGAATTGCGGCCCCTCTGCATCAATCTGCTTGGCAGCGGACTTGAGGAACGTAGCTCACTCGAATCGAGTGTGGGTGGCATTCTTCGCGAGAATCAAGATTGGAACGAAAACAACGCCAAGCAAAAGCGCGAGGAACTTGAAGATCACTTACAGAAACTCCGCAGTGAGAAAGAGAAGGTCAACCGGCGGCTTCGTGCTATTCGGGAGTCTGAAATACTTTCTCATTCCATTGCGGAAGGAACCTATCGGGGGACGGCGGCCAGAATCGCCGAAGCTGTGAATCGAGATCAAGCCGACTACGAATGGTTCACGGATTCCGTTCCTTTGAACAAGACTTGCCAGATTGATGCAAGCAATTTACGAAATGTCATTGAGGCCCTGCGCCACTTCACACCGGACAAGCGCCGGGAACTTAAACTCTCATTGCCCGAAGGGTTGCCGCCTTCTGACCACTTCGCCAATCTCGTGAAGAATGAGGCAAAGGCGATTGAAGAAGAACAAAGCGCGGCGCGTGAGGCTGACGAACGCCTTGCCGATCTGTTGGCAAAAGCCAATTCTCGGTTCATTGAGGCAAGTCTTAACGCGTTCTCTTCTTTCCGGGACATGCGCAGAAGACTTCTCGCAGCACCGCATTCATGGATGAATGATGCTTTGCGCGATGTTCTGGGCGGCGACTCGTCTCTTTGGCATGAACTCCTGCGATTCACGCGCGATGTTATTGCATCCATTGAAGAACTCGTTGCGACCGCTGACGAGTCCCGAGTCGAATTCCCCGATACCACTGATATCATATCGTTGCATGACGACGCCCGTAAATTGAAAGAGCACATGGAGAATGGCGGGAAACTGGGCCGGGGGTGGTTTCGGCCTAAACTCGTGAAAGAGCGGCTGTATGTTATCAAGACTGTGAAGATTGACGGTCGTCAGTGCTCCTCTGTCGAGCATTTCACAAATCTTGCCGATGCGATGCACGTTCGTATTGAATGCGAAAAAGCATGGAGTTTTTGGAAAGGGCGGAGTGAAAAGGTTGAAGGGCCATATGCTCTCCAATTAACCGCCCTGAAGTCGTTGCGCGATGGGCTCGAAAACACCGTGGCATTAGAAAAGCTTATTGCCAAGTGCCGGGAAGCGATAAGCCAATGTCCGGGTATGGGCGAGCCTATATGGGCCGACGAATCCAAAATTGAGAGCATCGTTTCCTCGTGCCGCCTTGCATTGGCCCGTATCGGCAAGCGGCTTGCCAGCGAGAAAATCCAAGGCGTTGAAGCTCCCATTTCTCGTATAGCCGACAAGGACGGTGCGCATCCGTTGACAAATGAATTGCTGCACGCTATTCAGAATCGCAACATGGATGGGTTCGCTCAGTGCGCGAATAAGATTCGGGTTCTGGAGAAGGAACGCAAGCACCTTCAGCAGGTACACAAATATCTCTCAAGACTACGACGCTTGCTTCCGCAGTTCACGAAATCCATAGAGCAAACCTACAATGAGCTAAATTGGGAGGAGCGAATTCAACACATTAACGACGCTTGGCATTGGGGGCAGGCGCGCTACTGGATCGAGGAATACATTCGAAAGGAAGATGTTCAGGCGCTCACCAAGTGCGCCAAACAAATCGAGGATGAGATACACGGCATCATTGCGAAGTTGGCTTCTCTTCACGCTTGGTCGTTCTGCTTCTCACGGCTAAAAGAAGACCATCGCCGCCACATGGAAGCCTGGCGGCAGTCCATGCGCCGGCTTGGCAAGGGGACAGGGAAGTATGCGCCGCGCCATCGTCGTGAAGCACAAGGGCACCTCGACGAATGTCGCGAGGCGGTTCCCGCATGGGTGATGCCCCTGCATCGCGTTTGGGACACTGTGTCTCCCGCCCCAGGCATGTTCGATGTAATTATCGTTGATGAGGCTTCGCAATGCGGCGTCGAGGCGCTTCCCTTGCTCTATCTCGGGAAGAAGATATTGATTGTTGGCGATGACAAGCAGATAAGCCCGGATGCCGTGGGTTTGTCCCGTGACTCGGTGCATCGCTTAATGGAAGAGTTCCTTCATGATTTCCAATACAAGTCATCGTTCGATGTTGAGAGCAGCCTGTTCGACCACGGGAAACTCCTCTACGGAACTCAGCGGATCACGCTACGCGAGCACTTTCGTTGCATGCCGGAAATCATCCGTTTCAGCAACGATCTTTGCTATTCGGATACGCCGCTCATTCCTTTGAGACAGTATGGCCCGGACCGCTTGCCGCCGCTAGAGCACGTCTTTATAAGCGGCGGATATCGCGAAGGCTCAAACAACCTGACAATTAACCGGCCGGAAGCCGAAGCCATCCTCGATAGGATCATGGCGATCTGCCATGACAGCCGGTACAATGACAAAACGATGGGTGTGGTGATACTTCAAGGTAATGCGCAAGCAGGCTTAATTGAGAAACTATTGCTTGAACGCCTGGGGGCTGAGGAAATTGAACGGCGACGCCTGATCTGTGGCAATCCCTACAGTTTTCAGGGTGACGAGCGCGACATCATGTTCTTGTCGCTTGTCGCGGCAAGCAACAAAAGAATCGGCCCTCTCACAAAGCCGGCGGACGAGAGGCGCTTCAATGTCGCTGCTAGCCGCGCCCGCGATATGATGATTCTTTTCCATTCCGTCACTTGCGACGATCTTAGCGCAACTTGTCTTCGGCGACAGTTGCTCGAATTTTTCGAGAACACAAAGCCGCAACAGATTGCCGGCATCGAACGGGATGAACTGGAACGGCGGGCAGTCCAAGACAATCGGAGTGTTGTTAAACCTCCCGCGCCATTTGAAAGCTGGTTCGAGGTAGATGTTGCCTTGGAACTGCTTCGCAAGAATTTTAATGTGCTTTCCCAGCATGAAGTCGCGGGCAAACGAATTGACCTCGTGGTTGAAGGCGGACAGGCGCGGCTGGCAGTTGAATGCGACGGTGACAATTGGCACGGCGCAGACCGTTACGAAGCGGACATGCAACGCCAACGCCAACTGGAGCGATGCGGTTGGGAATTCTTTCGAGTCAGAGAGTCGGCCTTTTACTCTAACAAGAAGAACGCGCTCGTCGGACTCTGGCAAACACTGCGGGACCGGCGCATCTTTCCACGATCACTAAGTAGGAATTCGTCTCCCGATGACGATTGGCAGGAAGAGGATTCCGATGAGCTTTGCGATGATATTGTCGAAGAAGATGATGACGTTTGTGACGAAGAAGATGATGACGTTTGTGACGATGAAGGTGATGACGTTTGTGACGATGAAGACTGCTCATCCGGCGATTCAGATAATGGCTGCAGTCCACCAGGCCGACGCGCTGAGGAAATAGCCCCGGCGGAAATTCAGGAGGCTATCCTTTCTGCTTTATCGAAGTGTCCGAATCAATCATGTACATTGCATTCCTTAACCTCTCGCGTGCTCAAGGAAGTGCGCGTATTGACGCGCGGGAATCCTCGGATCGAGTTCGAAAAACGCGTAATGCGCAGCTTGACTGGTCTCGAAAAACGCGGGATTGTTGAACGATATCGTGCGAAAAACAAACGAGTGCGGCTTGTCTGAACGGATCATCTCTTCTGATTGCTCATTGGGCGTCTGGAATTGGCGAAGCCCGGAGTACCCATCCCCGAACACATCCGAAAGGTCACGGGATTCTTAGTCTGCTTTACCGGTGTGTGTCCCCGTCACGGGCACACATCGGTTATTTTTTTTCCCTCAACGATACGCAAGACCGTCACCGCTGTCTTTGACCCTCCCTTTTCTTCTTTGATTTTCATCCTCTCCCAAAACAAAGTTTAAGCCAAGAGCATGCAAAGAGAAAGCAAAATTCTTTTTAAGAGCACCGCAGCTATCCTTTTCACGTTCGCACAGATTTTGGGGATCAGTGCGCGAAGTTGCAATTAGATCAACATAGGAGACTTCATCATGAACTTGAAAAAGATGCGCCGCCAATCACGTCGGGAATACAGCTATGACCCGCATATACTTGCGCGTAAATTCCAAAAAAGCGGGTTGTGGGAAGAAAGCGAGGAAGAAATTGAAGCGGCCCTTAAAGCAGCGCGCGAACGCGACCTGCTCCTAAATTGGGTTCGCCGTGAAATGCGGCGGCGTCTCACGAAAAAAGAACGCCGTTATTTAGAGGCGCGTTATCTTAGTAACCAGTCTGTAGCGGCCTTGGCGCAACGGTACGACGTCCATCTCTCCACAGTATACCGCACGATCCGTAGTGCTATCCGCAAATTAAAACAAGCAGCACAAGAAAGCAATTCGGACACACCGGAAGATGCACTCGTGGTTGAGGTCATCAAAAGGAAATACCTCTAAGGTTGGGCGGCCGTACGACCTAAACAGACTGTGCGGACATTTATTCTTTAGATAAAAGCGCGTCGAAATAGGCAATGGTATGCTTCAGACCGTCACGGAGTGCAATGGTTGGCTGCCACTGCAATTTTTCTTTCGCCAAACTAATGTCCGGACGCCGTCGGGTAGGATCATTTTCCGGCAAAGGATGAAAGGTTATTTTCGAAGAGGAGCCCGTTAGTTCTATCACGAGTTTAGCCAATTCCAAAATGGTGAACTCTTCGGGGTTGCCGAGGTTTACGGGCCCGTTGAAATCATCGCAATTCATCATGGCCAAAATACCTTTGACCAAATCATCAATATAACAGAAGGATCGGGTTTGATCGCCTTCGCCATAAATACTTATGGGCGCGTTTTTGAGGGCTTGCACCACGAAGTTGCTGACGACCCGCCCATCGTTGACCAACATGCGCGGACCATAGGTGTTGAAAATACGGATGACCCGAATATCTACCTTGTTCTGGGAGTAATAATCGAAGAAAAGGGACTCGGCGACGCGTTTCCCTTCATCATAACAACTGCGCGGCCCCACAGGATTAACATAGCCCCAATAGCTTTCTACTTGCGGGTGGACTGTGGGGTCGCCATAGACTTCTGAGGTAGAGGCCTGCAAAACCCGAGCATTCACACGCTTGGCCAGACCAAGCATGTTCAGCGCGCCCATGACATTGGTCTTGATCGTTTTCACAGGATTATATTGGTAGTGTACGGGCGAGGCGGGACACGCAAAATTAAAAATACGATCCGTTTCCAAGGTAATGGGATTGACAATGTCATGACGCACCAGTTCGAAGCGTTTATTGTCTAGGAGATGATCGATATTCATTTTTCGACCGGTAAAAAAGTTGTCTAGGCAAAGTACTTCTTCGCCCCGATCCAACAAGGCTTCACATAAATGGGAGCCGATGAAACCGGCGCCTCCCGTAACCAAATTCACATGGGTCATAACAACTGCTCCTTCTTTGCCCAATTAGGTTTCTATGCTGTTTTTTCCGCGTATTGCCCGCGGCCGCGCCGCAACAGGAATACGGTCATCATAGTGTATCATGATTGGCTCGCGGAATCGGTGCCGCTTCACAGCTAAGCTTCGAGGTGAAGGTTATACCCGGGAATGCCCGTATTTCCATGCTAGGAATCTTTGAACAAAGCCTCCGGTGCCTCTTTGGAAAAACATATCCGCCGCCGCTCCACCGGCTGAGCGAAGAAATCGACTATAATAGAATTGGTCACGCTTCTCGGCGTGCCGCCTGTGGCATGCAACAAGGGCGTGACAAAAAGTCGCCGTAACCTTTATAAAAAGCGGCGCTTCATACCGTTTGAAATCCGCAACAGAAAGAGACAGTTATGAAAAGAATCCTGCGCAAGTTGCTCTGCTTCTTATTGGTTGTCTTTCTTGTTCTGATTATCGGCAGTTTCTCATTCCTCTATTGGTATGTATGGCGCGGCTCCGACGTATTCGCCGGTTATGGCGCGAAATTGATTGCCTCCGGTGTGTTTGTTGCAGGCCGCACGCCGGAGTCCGTGAGAGAACAGGAGCTTGCCTTACTGGTGCCTCTACGATATAGGGTCAATTGGGAGGAGAAAACGGTCACCGCTTGGATTTTTAAAAAATATGCGAAGACCGCTGTCTATCGTGAAGGGCTGGGTGTTGCCGTGGCGCAAGATGCAGACATTGGATCGCTGCAGGCCCAGGCGCGGCCCACGTTGATCCGACCTCGGCCGGATACTGCCGACTTGCCCTGGCCCGTGGGCGATACGCCTTCGAGCAAGGAAAAACGAGTCGGAGTCGATTATGCGAAATTAGAGGCGCTCATGGATGATATGTTCCAACTGCCCGCCGGTTTCCTGAAAAGTCATACCCGTGCATTTCTTGTCGTCTACGACGATGAAATTGTGGCGGAGCGCTATGCTGAAGGCTTTGATGCCGATCAACGTTTTGCAGCGTGGTCTGCCACAAAAAGCGTCTTCCATGCACTCTATGGTATTGCCGTGAAAGAAGGGAAACTCTCCATTCAAGAGGGCATCCCTTTTTGGCAAGAGCCGGGCGACGAACGGGCTGCGATCACTATCGATATGGTCCTGCGCATGAGCAGCGGTCTGGATTACAATGAATTTGATTTCATTCCGCCCACCCCGCTGACAACCATGCTTTTCTTAAGTCCGGGCGCAGGCGTCTTTGCCGCAATGCTGCCCCTGAACTATCCGCCTGATACCCATTGGGCATATGCCAGCGCGAGCACCAATCTTTTGTCCCACACCCTGCGTCATATCTATGGCGACGAAGCCTATTATGAACTGCCCTACCGCGGTCTTTTTGAAAAGATCGGTATGAACAGTGCCATACTGGAAGCTGATGCTGCGGGCACCTTTATGGGCTCCTCCTTTATGTACGCTACGGCACGGGATTACGCGCGCTTTGGCTTGCTCTACCTCCATGATGGTGTGTGGCAAGGCGAACGTATCCTGCCTGAGGGCTGGATCGACTATGGGCGCACGCCCACCCCCACTGCGCCAAATGGCAACTATGGCGCCCACTGGTGGTTAGTCCCCGATCTTTCCGCTTCGGGCGCGCCGCGAGAACTAACTGCCGATCCGGCGGAGATCTTTTGGGCTTCCGGTTTCGAGGGACAGTTCATTATTGTGGTTCCGGCACGAAAACTGGTGATTGTAAAACTTTCGCTTGATCTCAAAGCCGGAGGACCCCGGGCACTGGTGAAAGAAGTATTGGCGGCATTTCCCGAAGAGGAAAAAGCTGCGCCCTAAATCCCGCATGATCGATTGCTTTTAAAGCCTTGCGCGATTTCTTCTCCACTCGTTACAATTGCATTCATCTATCCTATTTCGATACACTAATTCTTCCGTATGATCCGATCTCTATGTTCGGACACTTATTTCAAGGGGTAATAACATGAATGTCAAACTTCTAATAGGTTTTTTAGTAATCGTTTTGCTGGTCTTCGTCTTGCCGATCGTGGTTGGCGTTGTCCGCGCTACGACCGCTGGCGGCGAGATGGGCGGACCTCCGCCGGCCGGACCGAAAGCAGCGCCTTTACTGGATGCGGGCAATCTGGCCGGTTCCGTTTGGAATGTAAAAACGCCCGAGATACCCATTGCAATCACGATAACGTTGAATGCCGGCGGTCAGGCTGTCGCTACTGTTCCACCCATGTTTTCGGCTCTTGCGAAAAGTCAAATCGGTACAGACAGACTTACCGGCTCTTGGTCAGTTCAAGGGGACAAACTGAAGGCTTCTGTCGAATTTCAAGGGAAACGATTTGAAGTCGACTGCGATATTATCGGCGACAAACTCTATTACGACAACAAGGAAATCCCGCGGGTTATTTAGCGCTTCCTTCCCTCAGAGACAACACACATGAACACTGCCGAGCACGAGGCACTTCAAAAAGAAACGCGTCTCATCGCATTGCTGAAAGAATATGGCACTGTTGCCGTCGCTTATTCGGGCGGTGTGGATTCTACCTATTTGGGAGCGTTGGCTCACAAGACCTTAGCTTCACAAGCCCATTTCTACATTGCAGACACGCCGCTCATCCCGCGCCAAGAACTGGAAGAAGCCTTAAATTTTGCGCACCAACAGCAGTGGCAGATTGAAGTTTTCCACTTTGACGCTTTGGAAGACCAACGGTTTCTGCGCAACGACGAACTCCGCTGCTATTATTGTAAACAATCCTTATTTCGTGTTCTTGCCGAGATCGGAAAGGGCAAAGGGATTTCAGTGCTGTTGCACGGTGAAAATGCGGAGGATCGTGACGATCTGACACGGGTAGGTATGCGCGCCGCTGAAGAAGCCGGGATTCTCGCGCCCTTGGCGGAAGTCGGCTTTCGCAAAGAAGAAATCCGTATGCGCAGCCGTGCGCATGGGCTGCCCACGTCAGAAAAGGCGGCCTTTGCCTGCCTCGCCACCCGTCTGCCCAAAGATACGCCCATCACCCGTGATCTTCTCCACACCATCGAATCGACGGAAGCATTGCTGCGCGATCTTGGCTGTCGTCAATATCGCGTCCGTCATCACGGAGACCTTTGCCGTATAGAGGTCGATCCCCAAGACATGGCACTTCTGATTCAGCCCGATCACCGCCTCCGTATTCTGCGCCATTTTCGACAGCTGGGCTATCAACATATCACCTTGGATCTCGCCGGCTATGAGAGCAGCGGCAAAAAAATACTTGGCTGATTATGCCCATTAGAAAGGCTTAGCAATGACGCGGAGAAGCGATCCTGCTTGCACAATACTCCCATGGACTCATCAGCTTCTCTGCTTCCAAAAAAAGCGCTTTCCCTTGTTGTAATCACCCCGTAAAAAGTGTTACCGTTTATTTAATTCCAAGAAGCGTTTTTCTTGGCTGTAACCTAAACTTTTGAGGACACGATAGCGTGTCCCTCCCCGGCCGGATGCACAAGAATAGCCCTATTTCTTCCCACCTTAGCGGGGTAAGGAATTGCATTGAAACGTACTTCAACACGACCGGAGTCCTAACCAATAGAAACCAACAACACTTTCGACGAAAGGCAACCCGGCATGGCAGCATTTTCGGAACATACCTCCCCTTCCATGAACACTGTTGCGGAAGATATTGCTCAATTAAAACGCATGAGAAATGCGATCGTTCTCGCCCATAATTATACGCTGGGAGAAGTTCAGGATATAGCTGACTTTTCCGGAGACAGCCTGGGGCTTTCCCGTCGGGCTGCTTCGACCGATGCCGATATCATCGTTTTTTGCGGCGTCCATTTCATGGCGGAAACAGCAGCGATTCTTTCACCACACAAAAAGGTGCTTATGCCTGACAGCAACGCGGGCTGTCCCATGGCCAACATGGTAACGCCTCGTGAGCTGGCAGAAATGAAAGCGCAACATCCCGATGCTATTGTGGTCACTTATGTCAATTCCTCAGCAGCCATCAAGGCCATGAGCGATATATGCTGCACCTCTTCCAATGCTTTGGATATTGTGCGGCGCATTCCCGAAGACCGAGAAATCCTTTTTGTTCCCGATCGCAATCTGGGTCATTATACGGGCAAAATGCTGAACCGTGACATTATTTTATGGAAGGGTTTTTGCCCCACCCATGAACGCATCTTACCCGAGCATGTAGCAGCTGTGCAGCAGGAGCATCCCGAAGCTTTATTTGTAGCCCATCCCGAGTGCCGACCGCAGGTGCTTGATATGGCCGACGCTGTTGCCAGTACCACGGGCATGCTCGACTTTTGCGCGCAGAATCCTGCACGCGAATTTATCATCGGCACAGAAATCGGTTTATTGCATCGGCTCCGTGCCGATAATCCGGACAAGATCTTTTATCCTGCGTCAACCATAGCCGATTGCCCAAACATGAAACTTGCGACACTGACCAAATTGAAATGGTGTCTTGAAGAGTTGTCCGGAGAAATCGTCGTCGATGCAGCTATTGCGGAACAAGCACGTAAACCGATAGAACGCATGTTGGATGATGTTCTCTTGGATCGTTTTTTAAAGGACGCATAATAGAGCCCGGAGCCGGAGCTTTCTCCGTAAAAATGCCCCTGTTCCGGTTGTACTATCCCATAGAACGATTGGATCTTTGGAGCAGCGCCGTCTGTTCCCGACCGGAAGGAAAGCGCCCATGAAGAAAGCAATGAACCGACGAAGTTTTATGAAACGAGCCTCCGTGGCATTGGCAGCGCCTTTGATTGTGCCTGCATCCGCCTTAGGCCGTGATGGCACCATCGCCCCTTCAGAACGCATTACGGCGGCAGGCATCGGTATCCGCGGCCGGGGTATGCATGATCTGCATTGGATGATGCGCAACCCGGATGTGCAATTTTTAGCCATCTGTGATGTGCAGAGAAAGCAGCGTCGCGCCGTCAAAAGTGAGGTGGATAATTTCTACGGCAACCAAGATTGCGCCATGTATTCGGACATGCGTGATTTTTTCGCCGAGCGCCCGGATATTGATGCGGTGTTGATCGCGACGGGCGATCGTTGGCACGCCCAAGCCTCGATCCGCGCCATGCGCGCGGGCAAAGATGTATACACGGAAAAACCTTCTACCATGACCATTGCCGAGGGGCGGGCTGTGGTGCAAACGGCGGCGACTTACGGGCGCGTATACCAAACCGGAACCCAACGGTTGAGTGAGGCAAACCATGTTTTTTGTATTGAGATGGCACGCACGGGCCGGCTGGGAAAAGTAGACACGGCCTATGCCCATATTGCGCCTTGGGATTCCGCGAAAATGCCGCGGCAGTGGAAGGAAGCTGAACCTGAACCGCCCAAAGATGAGGTGGACTGGGACGCTTGGTTGGGACCGTGTCCGTGGCGGCCCTTTAATGCCGCCTATATAAGAGGTGAGTGGCGCGACGATTATGATTTCCACACCAGCTGTATTGGTGAATGGGGCGCGCACACCTTCGCCCAAGCACAAATGGGCATTCATATGGGCGAAAGCTCGCCGATCCGTTACAGCTATGTGGACAATGACAGCGGCGATGGTATGGTCTGCCATTTTGCCACCGGACAAAAGCTGATCTTTTCGCGAGGCGACCAGTATTGGCACGGCTCCTGTGGTGAATTGTTTGACGGCGAACGGGGTTGGGTCGCTGCCGCCGACGGCTATTCTCGGCCTGATGTATCCTCTCCGGAATTGCTGCAGGAATTTGACGAAGTGGTAGGTGATTATCAAGCGCGAACCGGTCGCGCCCTCGATCACATGCGCAACTTCTTGGACTGTGTAAAATCGAGACAAGAACCGGTAGCCAACCCGCGCGTTATGCATCACTCCATGTGCACGGTCCACGCAGCAAATATCTGCATGTGGCTTCAGCGCGATTTGAACTACGATCCCGAAGCGGAACGCTTTATTGATGATGATGAGGCGAACCGGTATCTGTCGCGAGCCGAACGCGCTCCCTGGACCCTCTAATACAGGCGCTGTGCCGCAACTAAGAAAGGAACCTACTATGCGTACGCATTTTATACTGAGCTTGATCCTTTTTGCCGTGGTTGGCGCCGACTACGCTGCCACTGACCCCTTAACGATCCTCCAATCGGATGCCTCTCAATTTGAGAAACTGGACGCCTGCCGGCTCCTCGCCACTTCCGGAACTACCGAAGCCATCCCTGTTTTGGAAGCTTTGCTCACCGATGAAATCTTTTCGGATATGGCGCGCTACGCCTTGGAACCCATGCCCGACGCTGAAGCGGGCGCCGCATTGCGTCGCGCGCTACCTCTCACTTCAGACCGGCTCAGGGCGGGTGTCGTCGCCTCTTTGGGTGTTCGCCGCGACCGTGACGGGCTCTTCGAAATCATCCCTTTACTGGACAGCGATACAGAGGCTGAGGTCGTCCGCGAGGCGGCGGCGCGCAGCCTCGGCCGCATCGCTGCGCCTGCAGGTATCGCCGTCTTATGGGAAACGGCAGGGCGTAAGGATCTCTCCTTTGCACTGCAAAGCGCCTTAGCCGACGGTCTTTTCTTTGCCGCAGAAGCCTTAATCGAGCAGGGCAAAGGTCAAGATGCGCGACTTATTTATAATCGTGTCTTCAGCTTAAAAGCATTTCCTATAACGACGCGCGCCGCTGCCTTGCGGGGCGTACTGCTCAGCTATGGCGCTGCACCGCGCGGACTGGCGCGTTTACGAAAAGTCCTGCGATCGGAAGAACCTGCTTTCTTTGCTGCGGGTCTGCGTGCTGCCCAAGAAATGAAACAGAAAAAAGTTGTTGCCCAACTCTTAGCGAGGCTGCTGCCCCAACTGCCCGCCGATCGCAAAGAAGCGGTCATTGCCGTATTGGGCGAAATCGGACAAAAGACGGCAGGAACTGCTTTATTGAAAGAGGCGGAAGAAGGCGCTACGGTGCTGCGTGTGGCAGCGATCGATGCCGCTGTACGAATCGCCTATAAACCTGTGCTCCCCTTATTGGCTGATCTCATCAATGACGAGGACGCCGATCTTGCCCGCGCCGCACGGAACGGCATCGCCTATTTCCCGAAGAACAGAGGGAATGCCACGCTGCGCGCCTTGTTGGATAGTGAGGACGTGGTGGAACGCCAAATCGCCGTGGAATTGCTGGGTAAAGGCGGACTCCCCACGCCGGCGGCATTACTCCTGGAGATAGCCGAAAATGATGCGGACGAGGGCGTTCGGCTGACAGCACTGAAAGGACTCCGCCCTTACATTGATCTTCCTCATGCGGAACAATTGCTGCGCCATTTAAAAGAAGCGCGTTCCGAAGGGGAAAGAAATGCCGCTGAAGAAGGACTGCGCCAACTCTGTGAACAAAAGAAGAATTTTGACAATGTCACCTTGGAAATAACCCAAGCTGTCTACGGCGATCTGTCGTCCGGGCCGCAAAAAGACGTGACCGAATAGTTTCAACAACTGCTTGAGTCCGGCGTGGGTGCGTTGGATGCCAATAATGCCAACTTTGGCGACACGGCTCCCGATGTACCGAAACAACTGCAAGTGGATTACCTCATTGACGGCGCCCCTGCGCGCCAACTCCTGGCCGAGGGACAGGTCTTTCTTCGTCCCGGTGCTGAAACGATTCCTGCTTTGGTGGATCCCCTTTGTGCCGAACTCAGCCAAAATGACAGCGAAGTTCAACTTGCGCTGCTGCGGCTCTTGACTGTCACGGCAAGCCGCAAAGCCTTTGATGCCGTGCTGGCATTGACAATCTCCGAAAATGAGGCGCTGCAGGAAGCTGCGCGGCGTGCAATAGCGGATTGGCCCGATGGTATCGCCTTGCCTGTACTGATGGACTGGATCAAAGACCCCGGCCTTGCCCCTTTACGAGCCCGCACATTCCGAGGTGCCGTGCGCTTGCTGATGCTGGGACAGAATGATCCTGAAGGTCTTTGCAGCAGCTACGCGGAACTGGTGAAACAGTCTGTGTCTTCAGAAGAACGGAAGCTTATCCTGAGCGGTCTGTCAAAAGTAGGGCATGCCTGCGCGCTGATGCTGACGCTGGATCTGTTGAACGACGAAACAATCCGGGATGAAGCACTGCAAGCGGCGACCACCATCGCTCCCAAGCTGCGTTCGACCCCAGCTGATTTGGAAGCTTTGGAGCGGGCAAGGGCGATCATAAAACTGCCGGAATCCTAAGCAGTCCGCAGATCAGCATACTTATATTTTTTTGCGATTGCCAAATTTCCACGTGTATTGCACGGTGAATTCATCTTCGCGAAGAGAGATCTTGCTGCCTTTGCCGACCAGTGAAAATAAATCGCCTTTACCGTTATCGGTCAAGGTATTTTCAAAGCTGTGGGTATATGCAAAATGAATTTCTGATTGCTCAGTAATTCTAAAGGATGCCCCTACAGCCGCAGAATTTTCTGTAATGGCCGGGAACAAAGCATTGGCGAAAACATGCCGTCTGTCAATGGGTGACTCGGCATGAGAAAATCCCGCACGTAAAGTCCAGCGCGACGGCGTGGTCCACGTCATTCCCAGCTTGATAATGTGCTGGTCTTTCCAGCCGAAACCGCCGCGTATGGGAGAGACGCCGATCTGACCGATGCCGGTCCAATCGATCCATTTATAATCAATCGCCGCCTGCAGCTGCGGTGTAATGGCATAGGCGAAGCCCGTCTGTACCATTTGCGGCAGATCCATCGATTCAAAGAATAAATCCTTATAATCTTTAAATTCAGTCAGCCATTGGCGCGACGTGTAGGTCAATCCATAGGACAGCCGATCCCAACGTTTATAGGCGCCAATAGAAAAGCCCGCGCCATAAGCGTCATCCCAATGGTTGTTGCCCCGTGTCGTTGAAAAACTCAAGGTGAGCATGTCTGACTTAAACATGGAATAGTTCAAATGGGGCGCAAAGGCAAGGGTCCATCCTGAATCTCCCAAACGATGGGCATAGGCAAAGACCAACTGGGCAACACTGTATTCGGTGCGCCGATCACCGTTTTGTAAAAAGAGACGGGGCAATATGGCGCGTGACGCTTTATATTCCACGCCCATGCCGCTGACTCCATACAAGCCAATCCCCCAAGCCGATCTTCCATGTTCCAATCGATGGCTGTACCCCATGGATGGGATCATAAACATGCCGTTGTCGCTCATGTTACCGGCAAATGAATTTCCGAAAAGGCCACGGGGACGGTTGTGGCGCTCCGGCGCAAAGAGTTCAAAGCTCACGTCGAGGCGCGTATCTAAATCAATGATCGCCGCGGGATTGAGAAGAACCCAGGTACTATCGGCGGGACTAGCTACGCCCGCACCGGCGGTACCTTGTTGGACTGCGCCGATACCGGTCAACTGTGTTCCGTCGGTTGCATGAAGAAGCGGTGTAAGGCTGAGCACGGTTATTACGGTCAGCGCGTGGATCAGGGTATGATTGCTGTTTGTTCGCATAAATCTATTTGCCTATTATGTTTATCGGTTATCTATGGGAAAAGTGCGCACAGTATACCTGAATAATCGTAGCGATTCCTACTTTATTCCGGGATAAAGCCTTAAAACCGGATTCTCGCCGCGCCCAAAATGACACGGGGAGATTGCGGTGTCGTATGTTTTCGCTTCCCTTTTCTCTTTCTCTGTCTGCAACCGTCATGGATGGCGACTCGCTCGGACAGATTAAAGTATTTCTAGTTTTATAGGGTCAGCTCGTGTAAAATGGTGGTGGGACATTATGGACTCCTTTTGGTGTTTAATTAAACCTATTGAACCGAAGATTTCTATAAAGTCTCTTTTTTTGAACAGCTTGCATTTCAACCTTGAATTCGCCTTGAATAATCTCATTGATTACTCCACTGCGCTCATGGCAAAATAGAGTCCCACCTTGACCTTCCTTTTTTTCTGGAAATAGCAAATGACCAATCTGAAAAGTATTCAAAAGAATTGTAAATGCCCCGTCTTTTTAGACGATCTAACGCGCCAGCTTTATGCCACAGACGCCTCCATTTATCAGGTACTCCCATTGGGCGCTGCCTTTCCGCGCAGCCTTGAAGAAACCCAAGAAATTATGAGCGCTTGCGCGGCAGCATCAGTTCCCATGATCCCGCGCGGCGCAGGAAGCGGTCTTGCAGGCGCCGCTTTAGGAGAGGCGCTCATCCTAGATTTTTCCCGATATGCGCAGCGCATCCTTGACTTCAACGCAGAAGCGCGTACGGTTCGTGTGGATGCGGGGGTTGTGTTGGATGAACTGAACGCTTTTCTCCGTCCCCACGGTCTGATTTTCGGACCCGACGTGGCGACAAGTTCACGGGCAACGCTCGGCGGCATGATCGCCAACAACAGCTCGGGAGCCCGTGCCCCTTTTTACGGCACGACCATGGAGCATGTCGATTCTGTGAGGGTGGTATGCAGCGACGGCAGCCTTGCCCTACTCAGTGCTGACTCCGAAGATATGCGTCCGCGCCTTGAGGAGAGCCACGCCCGTATTCTCACTCTTCGCGAAGAGATTGAAAGACGTTTCCACAAAGAAATCCCCAAACGGTGGCCGGGCTATGGACTTGATCGCTACCTGCACAGTCTGGCTGCAGGCAACGCCAATACGGCTCAACTCATCGGCGGCAGCGAAGGCACGCTCTGTTCCATCTACGAGGCGACGTTGCGGCTCGTTCCGTTGACGCCCGCCAGCGGACTGGTTCTGCTCTTTTTTGATTCGATCCGTGATGCTACTGAAGCCACCGCCTCCATCCTGGATCTGGAACCGGTCGGTGTTGAAATTATTGACGACCTCTTGTTCAACCAAACGAAAGGTCAATCTGCTTTCGCCCGCGCCCGCGCCCTGCTCGAACTGGATGACAAGCCTTGCAAGGCGATCCTGCTCGTCGAATTTTACGACCATCAAGAAGACAAAGTGGAAGCGTTGCTTCAGCGTAATTTGGGGATTCGCCGCCATGTATGCAACGGTTCGGAAGAAAAAGATCAAATCTGGAAATTGCGCAAGTCTGGCTTGTCTCTGTTAACGGGCTGTGCCGGACCGGCAAAACCAACAGCAGGCATTGAAGATGTCGCGGTGCCGCCGCACACGCTGCCCGCCTATGTAGACGCGCTGACCGAGACTCTAAAGCGCTTGGGTTTAAAAGCCTCTTTCTATGGACACGCCGCTTCCGGGCTGCTCCATGTTCGCCCTGTGGTAGATTTACATGTGGCCCATGATTTGCAGCGTTATCGTCAACTATCCGACGAAGTCGCCGCCCTTGCCAAGGCTTTCCGCGGCTCTTTGACCGCCGAACATGGCGTGGGCATTGAACATACAGAATACATGCTGGATCAAGTAGGACCTGAACTGCTCGACGCAATGAGTCTTGTGAAAAATGCCTTCGACCCGAAGGATCTCATGAATCCGGGCAAGATCTTTGATAATGGCCGTTGGCGTTTTGATCAAGATTTGCGCCAAGGAGCCGGCAGCACCATTCCCATTCCTTTCGACCCTGTTTTATTGTTCCAAGAGAAAGACCATTCTTTTGTTGGAAATCTCGAACAATGCAACGGCTGCGGCGGCTGTCGAAAAGAAGTACCTACCATGTGCCCCACCTATCAGGCAACGGGCGAAGAATCCATGTCGACTCGAGGGCGCGCCAATATTATCCGTGCCGTATTGGAAGGTCGACTCGATGATCCAGACACGCCCTTGCTCTCTGAGTCTTTAGAGCATGCCCTGAGCAATTGTCTAAGCTGCAAAGCCTGTGCCGTGGAGTGCCCCTCCAATGTGAATCTCGCCCTGCTCAAAGCGGAACTGGTTCATGCCCATCAACGCAAATATGGGGTTCCTCTCTATGCCCGTGTACTCAGCCGTACCGATCTGCTCGGCGTGCTGGGCAGCACCTTCCCGGGATTAACAAACGCGCTGCTGCGCAACGGTCTGTTCAGGACAGTGCTCAAACATTTGGCACGTGTAGCGCCGGAACGCCCCTTGCCCAACTATGTGAAAGACCGTTTTGATCATTGGTTCAAAAAGCGAAAGGTGTCCGGTGTCTTTCCTCGGGGAAGCGTGTTGCTATGGGACGATTGTTTTGCCCGACACAACGAACCGCAGATCGCCCGTGCAGCCGTTACCGTGCTTGAAGCTGCCGGCTACGAGGTTCAGTTATTGGAAGGGCACGCCTGTTGCGGCCGCCCCGCGTTTAGCATGGGCCGTCTTGATCTTGCCCGCCGTTTTGGGAAAAAGAACCTTGCACTCCTGCAGCAAACAGAAGGCCCTTTGATCTTTTTAGAACCCTCCTGTTATGCCATGTTCCGTGAGGACTACAGTGAGCTTGGTTTGGAGGGCGCCCACGATGCTGCCGAACGCTCCATTCTCTTCGAACATTTTATCGAACTGCTTTTAAGAAGAGAGCCGGAGGCACTGTCCTTCAAAGGGGCTTCATCGGGCGTGGCGGTGCACGTCCATTGTCATGCCAAAGCACTGACCGATACTTCCGTGATGTTAGATTTGGGCAGACGCCTGGCAGGCGGTGGAGCATCCTTGCTGGACAGCGGCTGTTGCGGCATGGCAGGCGCATTTGGCGCAATGACCGGAAAATACGCCTTGAGCATGGAGGTGGCTGAGGCTTTAGTGCAGTTGATTGACGCGCTGCCCGGCGATACCAATCTCGTTGCTTCGGGCACAAGCTGCCGGCAGCAGATCACCCATTGTACAGACCGACCTGTGCGTCATTTTGCTGAACTTCTGGCACAAAGCCTGGAACAAAGCTAGGCGGGTTCAAGGTTGAAAGGCAACCGGTTCCCCAAAGAAGACATCACAGAGATCTTCGGTACAATAGTTTTGTTGAAACACTCGAAGGAGCCCATACTGTCCCATCACTATTTACACAAGATGACTGTATAAAACCGGAAACATTAAAAGCCAAGGGTTGAACAACCGGAAAATAGCTCAGACACTCGGGTTTTATAAAAGTAGTATGGGTCGTGAATTGCGCCATACTCGTGTACGCAGTCGCTCGTGTTACGTGTTGCTACGTTCAGCCACAAACGCCCATGCAAGTTTGTCGGGAGACACGCTCATGAAACACACAAACCCTCCATAACAACCGGATCAAAAAACGGGGTGCTTGACACAGGTATGAAGGATTGTTGAGAACCTAAATAATATACCAAGAAAAAGATTTAATTACAGAACTTGATCGAAGTTTTTTTCAGGAAGGGGTTGCAATTCGAGTTTGAACCTGCGCAACCTATCTATTTTCTCCACTGATATCTCAGCTCGTCAGTGTTTAAAAAAGGAGTAATTTATGCGTCCTCCCAACAAAATATCCCTATCAGTATATGTGGGCTGTGCATTATTTCTAATCTTTTCCGTTGCCTTTTTTTATGCTTGGCCTGCGTCCTATCTGTACCCTCTGTTTATGTTCCCAATATTGTTCTATCTCCTATCTTTCTATGATCCACTGGGAGCCGGCCGTTTAATGAGCATTTTGCTATGCCTTCCAGTCTTGGGTCTTTTCCTGCCCGTCACAATTGTTAGAATTCGACTCTATGCGCGCGAGATGTATTTCATTGCTAAAGATATTGAGGCAGAAACTTACGCTGGGAATTTACTTCCTGTGGGATCTCCGGATTCTATTCCCCTACTCTATTTTCATCATTATATTTTGATCTGCTTATCCTCTATTTTTTGTTTTTTTCTTGTCAAGGAATATATAAAAGAGCTTCGGGAAAATAAAAGGCGATATGGCAACTACGACTGGTCTGGCGAGCAAAAAACAAAGGAAACGATGCAGAAAATACCTCTCTCCTTATCTACACGCATAGGAATTATTCTTTTATTACTATTCTGGGCAGTCTATGGAGCTCTGTATTTTTTCTTTGAAACAAATGTTTTCGGAGTTGATATTATTTATTTTGTTTGTTTTATACTTGTTTTTTTTGCATTGGCGGCTTTGTGGAGGGGGTACATCATATTGCAACATCCTTTCACCGCTTTATTTTACGCTATTTTTGGCCTTATGGCAACGTATCATCGAAATAGTATTCTCTACGCCTTGACAAGACACATTAATCCTGCGAACCCAATACCTTCGACCTCTTCTACAGATTTCGGCATTTATCTAAAACAGTATGTGCTTTCGCATAATGAACCGGAGTTCTACGGCAACATCATTTTGTCATGGATACAATCTGAACCCGAGAGGATAGGATATACTCCTTTAATTATAATTACCTTGTTAGTTCTGTGTTGTTTATATTTTTATTTCTTATCTAAAAAATATTCACATTATGGGGCTCCGGAAAATGAAATAGGCTCTGATCAGTGAGAATCTTCGTAATGCTTCAAAGGATTTCATTATGATG
>JAAYJI010000105.1 GCA_012523015.1 Candidatus Hydrogenedentota bacterium | reverse complement strand
GACTGTATGATTTGCCGCAGCCAAGTCGTAATGTAATGAATTGCTTCGGGGTGAATGGCGAAAATTTCGCTTCCTTGAGCTGAACCGGTCCACGTGCGCAACTCCGCAAAGACAGGTGCAGCCGCTTTTAATGCGGAAACTGTCATGGCGCTGTAAGCATCATCTTCACACGCCACAAGCAAGACAGGGCAGTCCTTTAATTTTTTTATTTCATCGAGACTGGTAATGCCTTTATAGTCGAGACCGGGGGAGAGCATTACGACCGCTTGTATTTGCGGATCTTCCAAGGCATAGCGAAGTGCCAGATTAGCGCCCAACCCTTCACCAATGACAGCCAGATTGTCGGGATCTGCACCGGCTTCCAAGAGACAGTTTTTCGCGGCTTTTAGGTCATGGAGCGTATTAGAAAGATCATCTGTTGAAAGTGCAGAATAATGGAGGGCAGTTTTTCCCTGCATACGGCTGCCGCCATGACCCCGAAGATCTACCGCTGCCGTCATGATCCCCCCTTGCTGAAGGGCAGCGGCAAAGCCATCCCAAACATGGTGATCCGCCCCAAAGCCATGCACTAAAATCAGCCCGGGCGCTTTGTCAGGCACAGCAGGGAGAAGAAGAGAGACCAATAGGGAAACACCATCTTCCGACAGGCACCGCTCTTCATTATTTCCTTTTTCATGTGCACGGGGGGCACAGGCGCTCATCAGGAACAGCCCCGTTATGATCAATGCAATCGTTCTTAGCTTTTTCATAAAAAGAAGGCCTTCCACAGGAAGAAGGCCTTGGAGATGTCGTTTCGATTTAGCCAATGTTGAACACGGATCCGAGCTTCAGCGCCAACTGCATGTCGCCTTTCAGTTTCAGTTTGCCCGTGAGGAAAGCCTGTTGCGAATTGAGCGTGCCGCCGGTCATGGCAAGAAAATCTTCCGGCGTCATGGTCAATTGAATATTTGCGCCTTCTACAGCGCCCTCACTCACCGCCACATTACCGTCACTGATTGATACGGTATAGACTTCTTCGCCGAGATTGAATTGAAAGATCGAATTCATACCCTGGATTTTTTCCGTGTCTACACGCTCGTCCAATCCGTCAAAAAATGCTTTTACATCCGACATGTACATACCCTCCGTTGCTGCGATCCTAATTACTCGGCCCCGTCGCGCCTTACATCGGGGCAATTTCTTTACCTAACCGTCGGTATAAACCAAAGGACATTATAAAACACGGTGTACACCAACAAGGTTATCATACAATATCGCATATGCAGATGCAAGATATAAAGGCGCATTTTGCTGCCTTTTCCGGATGGGGGAGCCCGGCGCCCGACACGGGGCTATGGCTGGCGCTTTTCTGCGTCCAAATCACTGCGCAGACGGCAATAGGATTCATAACGTGCTCGGGGCAGGCTTCCTGCTTCGACAGCCTCTTTCACGGCGCATTCGATTTCATGGATGTGGGTGCAATTTCTAAATTTGCAGCTCATGCTTGTTGCTGCGATTTCCGGAAAATAAAAAGCGATTTCTTCGGGTTCAATATTCCACAATCCCAGTGCACGGAGTCCCGGCGTATCAATGATGTGTATATCATCATGAAGCTCATAGAGCACGGATAAGGTCGTGGTGTGTCTGCCCCGCCGGGTTGCCTCGCTCAAGCTCTGGGTTAGGATTTTGAGTTCAGGATCCATGGTGTTGAGAATGGACGATTTGCCCACGCCGCTATGCCCTGCGAGTACACTGGTCTTCCCGGTCAATTTATCGCGTAATGCAGCGATACCTTCGCCGGTCACACAGCTGGTGCGACAGATACCAATTCCCAATTCTCGGTAGAAACGCATCTCCGGCGGCTCTTCCTCTACAAGATCAATTTTATTGAGACAGAGCACAGGTTCCACACCGCCTTGCTGCCCCACCACAAGAAAGCGGTCTACGAGCCCGGGGCGGAAGGGGGGCGACGTCGCAGCGGCGACAATGACGAGCACATCCACATTGGCGGCAATAATCTGACGCTCCAGCCGGCCATGTTTGCCTGCGCATTTCGCCAAGCTGGTTTGCCGGGGGGCAATAGCGCGTACCACATGGTCTTCCCCTTCAAGTTCGACAAAGACGCGGTCGCCGGGCGCCAACAAGGATTCCTCTTCTTCGACAAGACGTTCATCTATTTTACATAAAAGCGTATCGTCTGCACTGGGCTGGCGGTGGGGATCTGCATCCGTTTTTTTAACAAAGGCCCATTTTCTGGAATGACTGACTACGACGGCATTGGGGGGGACATCCGTGGGCAGCGGATCTTCTACATCAGCATGTTGAACTAACTTACTTTGTGCGCGTCGGTGTCGAGACAGATCATGGGAAAAATCAGCATCGGGATTCTGTTCCCAATCGCGGGTTCGTACACTGCTTCTTCTTTTTTTTCCCGGTCGTTTATGTTTACTCATAATACTTTATAAGGGGCGCCAATAGGCAGAGGGGGCGTATTAGCGAAAGGTTGTACGGACAGATAAAGTGTGGTCATAGTCCCATTTGTTTGTTTCGACTGGAAACATTTTTATCCAATTGATCGGCGGAACTGATGCCCATTTCTTTCAGACGCTGATTCAATGCGGCAACTTCAATAATGATTCCCACGTTTCTGCCCGGTTTCACGGGTATACGCATGTGGTGGATCCGAACGCCTAAAATTTCAACGTACTTCTCTGACATGCCCAGCCGATCATAATCGGTCTTTTCATCCCAATCTTCCAGCTCGGCCACCATACCGATACGTTTAGAATTGCGGACACTGCCCACGCCAAAGATGGAGCGCACATCAATAATGCCCACCCCACGGATCTCCATATGGTGGTGGATAACAGGATTC
>JAAYJI010000104.1 GCA_012523015.1 Candidatus Hydrogenedentota bacterium | reverse complement strand
TACTATTCCTTTCCGGTTTATTGTACTATTCGTTTAGAGTGTAGCAAATTGATGAGATGAAAGTCTCAGCCTTTCCTTATCCGCGCTTACTTCGCTGTGGCGCCGCCATAACCCTTCGCCTCCTTTCCTATGCTCTTGCGCCACAGCTTTAAGGCTTGCCCTTGCTTCGGCAGTGCGTTATAATGTTGCTCGTTCCTTGCTAAGCTTCTTGCGTAGCCCCGCTTTTGCATTGCAACAATGCTTATCCTTACTATATGACAACCCGTCAGGGACAGCGCCCTGATCCTTCATAGATTTCAATTCCTAACCATGGGAGGAAGGCAGTATGCCGACCAAGGTAGCCGTATTGTTGTCGGGCAGCGGCACGACACTTCAGAATCTGATTGACCTCCAAGAACGGGGTGAACTGGATATTGATATCGTTTGTGTCATCGGCTCCAAAAAAGATGCTTATGGTCTGGAACGGGCGCGCAACCACAACATCCCCGAACACGCCATCAGCAAAAAAAACTACGCCTCTCAGTCCGCCTTTAATGAGGCTGTTTGGCAAGCTATACGGGATTACAAAGCGGAACTGGTTGTTTTGGCGGGATACATGCTCTTGCTGCACGTGCCCGAAGATTATAAGAATCGGATTATGAATGTGCACCCCGCCTTGATTCCCGCCTTTTGCGGACACAAAATGTACGGATCTTATGTGCACGAGGCGGTGCTTGCCTATGGCGCTAAACTGACCGGTGCCACCGTCCATTTTGTAGATGAAAAGTATGATCATGGCCCCATCATCCTGCAGGAGGCAGTGCCCGTATTGCCCGAGGACACAATTGACACGCTGGCAGATCGGGTGCAGGAAGCGGAGCGTCGCTTGTATCCGCAAGCCATCCGGCTTTTTGCGGAAGGCAGGCTCAAGGTTGAAGGGCGCAAGGTTCGGCTATTGCCCGAGCGTAGCGCACGCAACCCATAAGTTGAATGGATAGGGTTTTATTCGCCGATTAGGGGCGCAAGATCAAAAAACAATTGCAATTTCATCTGCACTCTGTTATGATTATTTTTAGTAGCAGTAGTGTTACACATAGACGACAGAAAGGAGTCGAAGTAACTGTAAAGCCAAGGTGTTCCGCGTAATGCTCTCGACATAGCGAAGAGGTCATACGTGAAAGTCACGGTGTGTATACACCGTCGGCTCTATCACCGCACTAGGATTATCCGGGCTTTGTTGCAGTATTCTTTAACATCACTACCGGATCATCAAGGTCGTTGTTTCGCGTCGGGCAGCACATACAGAATTGCCTGCAACCGATTAGAAAGGATCTCAAGATGAAACGAAGTGGTTTTACGCTCATTGAATTGTTGGTGGTTATCGCCATCATCGGTATTTTAGCGGCTATCCTCTTACCTGCTTTAGCGCGCGCCCGTGAAGCGGCACGCCGCAAGTCCTGTCAAAACAATCTCAAGCAATGGGGCACGATTTTCAAGCTCTATGCCTCTGAACAAAAGGACTATTACCCTCCTTTACAAGTGACCAATCGTAATCGACAAGGCTGGCCCGATCTTCCTATTGGCGATGCCCTTGCTTTGGCGGCAGGTCCGATGATCCATTGTTGGTATCCCAATTACAACAGTGACCCGTCCATTTTAATTTGCCCTTCCGATGCGGAAAATTCTATCAGTGACTTGAAGGATGCCAATGGCGATTGGGACTTTTGGAAAGCGGGCAAAGAATATAAAGTGGGCTGGAGTTATGCCTATATTGGGTGGATGCTAGATCGGATGAAACATCCGGAATTGCCTCCTGTAGACATCGGCACTTTCACAAGTTTGAGCGCTGCCGCCGATATGTTTGATTTCCAGGCACCTACACAAGGGCTCGTTTCCCAACAGTTTGGCGCCGGTGTCAACGCCCTATTAGCGGGAGCGATGGATGAGTTTGTCCATGGCAGCGGACCCTTTGGCATCCGTTTATTAAAAACGGCTGACAAAGACTGGAAATTGCCCACTAACAGCGGTCAGGGCAATGGCGGCGGCGATGTAATCTATCGCTTGAAAGAAGGCAACGAACGCTTCATGATTACCGATGTGAACAATCCTCAGACCTCCGCCATGGCGCAAAGCAATCTTTTTACCATGATGGATCTTTTCGGCAATTACGGGGCCATTGTATTTTTTAATCATGTGCCCGGCGGCTG
>JAAYJI010000103.1 GCA_012523015.1 Candidatus Hydrogenedentota bacterium | reverse complement strand
GGGCAAGCTCGTCTTCAACGGATAAAATCGGGTTCTGGGCGCCTGTCCGGAGAGTACGCTATGAATGACCTGATCCTGCCGTCCGGAAGTGATGATGCAATGGACTCCTGCAGAAATGGCAATCTTTGCCGCCTCGATTTTGGTGCGCATTCCCCCTGTGGAAGCGATACTTCCTGCGCCGCCAGCCGCCGCCTCTAATTCCGGCGTGATTCGTTCCACGTCTGTAATAAGTTGAGCAGTTGGATCTTCAGCCGGATTTTTATCATATAATCCCGCCACATCAGTCAACAAAATCAATACATCAGCGTTGATTTTGGCCGCTATTTTTGCCGCCAAAGTGTCATTGTCTCCAAACTTCAGTTCTTGTGTTGCTGTTGAGTCATTTTCATTAATAACGGGTATCACCTTGCCCAAGGCAAAGAGTGTGTTTAAGGTGTTTCTGACGTTAAGATAATTTTTCCGTGAGTCGAGATCGGTTTGGGTCAGCAATACTTGGGCGGAGGTCAATCCATTCCCGTAAGCTTGGAACAGGGTCTCATAATAGTGCATCAATCGCGCCTGTCCCACGGCGGCGACAGCTTGTTTTTCCGGCAGTGAACAGGGGCGTTTTGTCATGCCGAGAACGACCATACCGCATCCGACTGCGCCGGAGGTCACAATAATAATATCGGTGCCGTGCTCATGCTTGAGCTGACAAACTTCTTTCACCAGTTCTTCCAAGACGTGACCATCAAAAGCACTTCGGCCTGTCAATAGATTGGTTCCAATCTTGACTACAATACGTTTGATGTCTTCAGGTGGCATATTCATAATGAGTTGTTGAATCCTTGAAACATGCAGGTAAACACAAAGGCACTATCTTTAATCTTGTGTCTTCGTGAAGGGGTAGCGGCCATTAGGCGAGAGGTGCCTTTTTCGGGCAGTCATACCCGTCGCTTCACAGCAGCAGAATCATTCGGCTGTTGTCGCGTTGCCGCCGTCAGCATACTGTATATTATAAGGCACCTGTTCAAGATCTCCCAAATTCCTTTACCCGGCTAAGCTAGATTTTCTTATGGGAAAAAAATAAGTCACAAAAAAAGGTTGTTACGGTATACTATAGAGTGGTTGTAATAATTAAAATATGGCTCTTCTGCATAAGGGAGTAAAGATCGTGCATAAAAAAATCTTACTAAGTCTTTTCTGTGCTGTTATTCTGTTGGCGCTGCCTTTAGCCGGCCAGGAAGAAGGACTCTCTTTTATCAGAAAAGTGGACTTTGTCAGCTCCAATCAATTGCGTGTGGAAATCAACTTGGATGGAACCCCGAACACGATCAACAGTTTGCAATCTTTGGGGTTTCAAGAATACTTCCCAAAAGACTGGGTGTATACAGGGCGCTTTGAGGAAGGCTACGGAGGCGAGGATATTTCAAAGAAAGACGAGAAGTCCGCTAATTTTAATGGGAAAAAACCGGGTCAATTGGATTACTATTGGATCCAAATTCCCCTATTCCCGGTTACGATCCGATATTATTTAGACGTACCTGATTTTGAAAACGCAGAAACCATTCGAGGCGACCTCATTTGGTTTACAGAATTTCAAAATGGTAGTCAGTCCACACCGGAAACTCGGGTGCCTACCTATGAAGAATCAGAAACGAGTAGTTTGAGCGGTATTGTTCGGAAAGAAGATTCGCTTACTACAATCCGTGACGCGACATTGACATTGACTCCCGGCAATTATACGGTTCAATCCGGATTCGGCGGAAGCTTTCGCTTCAACGCTATTCCCTATGGTCATTACGAACTGACGACAACGAGGGCGGGCTATCATCCGTCTGTCCGAGAAATTACGATCCCTACCAACCTACTCATCCAAATTGAATTAACCCCCGTCGAAGACGAAGGTGAGACACCAATTGAAGGTGAGGTGCCCGAGGAGGGAGAAGAGTCTGTCGAAGGCGAAGGTGAAGAAACGTCTGATGAGGGCGAAGAGGCTGTCGAGGGTGAAGGTGAGACACCTGATGAGGGCGAAGAGTTTGTCGAAGGCGAAGGTGGGACACCTGATGAGGGCGAAGAGGCTGTCGAAGGCGAAGGTGAAACCGAAGTGGGCAGCTTGAACGGTATTGTTCGGAAAGAGGAATCTATAATTACCATCCGTGACGCGACATTGACGCTAAATCCGGGCGATTATACGGTTCAATCCGGATTAGGCGGAAGTTTTCGCTTCAACGCTATTCCATACGGTTCTTACGAACTGACGACAACGAAGACGGGCTATCATCCGGCTGTTCAAGAAATTAGGATCCCTACCGATCTACTTATTCAAATTGAATTAACACCGGTCGAAGACGAAGGCGAGACGGAGGGTGAAGAGGGCGAGTCTGCGATAGAAGGTGAGCCGCAGGTTGAAGGTGAAACACCTCACGAGGGCGAAGTTCAATCTGAGGGCGAAACACCGATTGAAGGCGAGGAGTCCGTCGAGGGTGAAGTATCTGTCGAAGGTGAGGCTCCGGTTGAAGGCGAAGCGCCGGCTGAAGGAGAGGCATCGAACGAAGGCGAAAACGAAGGAGGAGAGGGCGATGATGATGGAGGCTTTTGCTGTAATGGAAGCGAAAATAAAGCCTTGGATTTACCGCGTTTTTGGGGTGACTTTTTCTTGCTCGGTATGACGATGCTTGTATTGATGCGTATGGGCAGATCCTAAACAGAGGAATCCGTGACACGAGGCTGCGCGCGGCTTCGCAGATCTTTGCGGTCGGTCTTTTAGGGCAAGACGGACAAGCGCCACAGGTATAGAGAAGCAACGGAGCCGTAAGGGGAGTAGCGACTCCGATACTTTTGAAAGGCGGCTTTGGATACTTTTTGTAAGTCGTAAAGGCGCATCATACCCCGCCGTATGGCGAGATCGCCAAAGCTAAGCACATCAGGGCGACCTAGACAAAAGAGCAACAGCATTTCTGCAGACCACAATCCGATGCCGTCGAGCTGCACCAAGCTTTCAATAACCTTAGCATCGGGCAGATGGCGGAGCGCCTCAAGGTCAAGGGCGCCGGATAAGACTTTATCGGCCAGTCCTTTGATATACGCAGCTTTTTTGAAGCTCATGCCGCATTGTTGGATGTCATCGACAGAACAGGCATCAATGGAAAGAGCAGTAATTCCGTCCGTCAGGTGTGCCAATCGTTGCAAAATGGTTTTAGCGGCTTTGCCGGATATTTGTTGGCTGATCATCACATCTACGATTGCGACAAAGAGCTGTGGTTTCATCTCACGCCGGATAAAACCAATACGGTCTATTGCATTGGCCAATTTTCGGTCTCTTTGTTTGAGATGACCAATTTCTTTTTCACCATATTCAAAATAGACAGCCTGTTCCGCTTCCATTTATGCCCTCGGATTAAAGAGTTTGCGCGTGACTTTGAACGGTCACGACCAAGGCGGCACGTGCCCAGGGGAACTTGCTGTGGACGGTGTCAAAAGCTTCTCCTGAGGTGTGGAAGGCACCTGTACCTTTGATGAGGAAACCGGCGCCTGCGCCCCGCGAACCTTCCACCTCTCGGGTGCCTGCAGTCAAGAGAATACGATCGTCGTCGGCAAGATTCTTTTCTGTTTGCTGCATCATTCCCACGGGAATCAAGAGCCTGTCATCCCGTACTTGCACATAGGTATTCCACGTGTTAATGAGGTGGGGACCGTCAGCGCCCACGGTGGCAATTGCGACTACACCTTCATGGGAGAGTATCTGTGAATATTTTTCGGGTAACATAATTTTCTCCTTCGTTGTTTGGATTTTCGGGTTTTATTACAGACCGCGGCAGGCGCGCTTACAATGACGCGACCCAACTTTCTGTGTCTTTTCGCCATCATCCGTATAACATCAAAAAAAGAGTGATTGTTCCCAATCCTTATGGGAGATGTGGAATTATTTAGGCTGATTCGTCGGACTCTTTATAATTGTCGGCAGTGTAGCCGTACGTATCCACATCCCGGTATGTTCCCCGTTGATAGAGTGCTTCACGCTCGGTGCCCAGTTTTACGAAACCTGCGGCGCATAAGGCATCTGCCAAGGCGCTTTCTTCTTGGGTTACAGGAACAAGAACACAACGAAGTCCTATTTTTCGACAAATCTCTGCGACCAAAGTTTTGAGCATATTCCGAAGCGCCTTCTTTTCGTATAGGGCGGCGTCATGGAGATAGAGCCAAGCTAAGGCGAGTTTTTTATCCGGGCTGGGGCAGAATTTAATCAGGCCGCACGGGCTTCCGTCTTTACGGAGGATGATCATCTCTCGGATAAATTCAATGGGGTGGAGCGCGTCCATTTCACGATCATAGAGGGTGGCCGTGAGCACGCCGTGGTTGCTGCATGCGAAATAGGCGGCACGGTTCCAATTCTCCCAGCCTACCAGCATGGGCGCGTCATTTTCGCGCAAGGGCCGAACGCTGAACATATCTTGGAATAAAGCCTTGGCCGCAGTGCGCAGGGATAGATGGCCCTTTTGCGGCTGCATAGACGCAACGAGCTGCGAAAAGTTGACGCCCGTTTCGGACACCTGGTTGAATACTGCCACGGCAGACGCGATCCATTGCCGCTGCCCCTCACACCAGAGCGGATCGGGGGTATTCACGTTCCCGGTACGGGCGAAGTGGATGGCGGCATTTGCGCCGCCACATAAACCGCGCACCCAGCACGACAAACATTGGGGTGTTTGAAGTGCGCCGCCCACAGGAAAGAGATCCTGCTGCATGGTTTCGCCTGTTGGATTTGACAGGGCGCCTAATGCAAAGTTTTTTTTGCCCAACCACGGGAAAGAAGGATATACGGTGCCGTCACTATCCATGGCAAGCCATTCCGCGCCGCTTTTATCGGCTCTGTATTGAGGAGAGCCGAGATAGATGGCGTTAAATAAGGAGGCGATCGGTTCGAAGCGGAAGAGGGTATTGCGAAGAATTTGCTTGACATACCATGCCGCATTTTCCTGCAGCGCAGCGGTTATCTTGCTTGGATCTAAATTAGGATATTCCGCCCAAGCTCCGGTCAGGTCAATTGTTATATCGCGACAGCCGGTTTTGTACAAAGCGGCTCCCACGCCCTCAAAGCTTTCAGAAGCAGGCTGCACGATTACGCGCAGACTTTCGGTGAGCCCTTTCTTATCCATATGATTTTGGATTGCTTTCAGCCCTTTGGAAGCGTTGATCATAAAATGCTCAAGAAAGCTGTCCATGGTCGTATCGGCAGCCGGTGTCAGGACGCAGCGATATTGGTGTGCTTTTAAGGGCGCGGTCAATTCGGCAGGGGGGGCTATAGGCGCTGAAATTTCTATGCGAAGCTTCTTCTTTGCTTGCAGCGCCGCACGGCGTAGTGCGTACAAGCGCAGTGCCGCCGCCTACAAATCGGCTTTAAATAAGCCGGGAAAAAAAAGGGATAGGCTCCGGTCGGTTACTTTTTCGGAACGGGCAAGCAGGTACATCCCGGCTTTGGTGATGTGCTCTTCGACTGCGGATGACGGACGCAGACAAAGGCTGAGGTCTTGTAATC
>JAAYJI010000102.1 GCA_012523015.1 Candidatus Hydrogenedentota bacterium | reverse complement strand
TGCTTGTGCCAAACAGCCCGGCAATGTCTGCATGAGCTCCATCAATTTGGCTCGGCTCGCCGGGCCCTCATCGTCGTGATTTCCAAAAACGGCCGCCCATGGCAGATTGCGTTCCACACTTGCCTCTGTAACCTGGCGAAGTCCGCGAGAAGGCAAAATGGCGCCGCCTGTAGTATTGTCGCCTGTGTATACGACCAAGTCCGGCGTTTCCGCATCCAGTACGTCACGCATCAGTTGAAGGCTCTCTTTATCTTCAGCATTGCCGACTGTCCAATGAACATCTGCAAACTGGACAATACGAAATGTGCCGTCTTCTTTAAAACGCAACACGGGAGATTCTGCGTTAGCCATTGCCATGCCCATCAGCGCTAAAACCATACAAATAGACCACGAAATAATTCTTGAATGTGACATTTTATTCTCCTTTTAGGCTAAAAGAGAATGGTACCATATCCTAAATCACCCATACAACGCCTTAGAACAATACCTAAAGTTTTCAGAATACACGAAAATACGACCGCTCTTGTCTGACACTGCTATATCGTTCCCGGCGTTTCTTGTGCCCTGTGTTTCGAGGCATGGATCATCAGTCTTGGATAACTGCCGCGTCCGGCTCAGGCGCATCGCTTTCCTCTTCTTCTAAAGGAGAGACCTCTTCCCCTTCTCCTTTAAGATAGTGATCAAAGAAGTCTACAATCAATGCTTTAGCATGATTGTTGATCGAAGTAACGACATCCATAGCATGGGGCCAGCCGTTAATACGGCTGTAATAATAAGGCACCCCTTTTTCAATAAGCTTCTCTGCCAACATATCGCTTTGAGTCACGGGAACAAGCATGTCTACCGTGCCGTGGATGATGCAGGTGGGCGGTGTCTCGGCAGTGACATAGCGAATCGGTGAAGCCGCTTCAAAACGCTGTGGATCTTCTTCATAGACTCCATTCATGTATTTCACGATCAAAGAATGATCACGGCGCTTCGGCTCGGTGAAATCAGCGGGACCATAAATATCTACCACTGCTTGGACATCACTCTTGTATTCGGCCCATCCTCCGTCTCCTTCAAATTCCGGATTTCCCGCAGTGTAGCCCGTCATGAGTGCAAGATAAGCACCGGCAGAATTTCCCATAACGCCGATACGTTCAGGATCAATCCCATATTCTTCCGCGTGGGCACGCATCCAGCGCACCGCACATTTGGCGTCATGAATGGATTTGGGCCATTGCCCCGCTTCGCGCAAGCGATATTGCACAGTTGCCGCCACATAGCCTTGTTGCGCGAAATATTGGGCATATACCCGCAGTTGATCCTTGCGCCCCGAACGCCAGCCGCCGCCAAAAAATTAAAGAACGCCGGGAGCAGATCCCTCTTGAGATTCGGAGCGATAGACGTCTAAAAAGAGCGGCGTGTCATCTCCTACGCCATATTGAATGTCTTCATCCATAACGACGCCGGGCAAAGGCGGAGCATTCTCGATGGCAATGAGATCATAAAAAAAATAGCCCGCACCCATAGAAGTCCATTCACTGGGATATCCTCGAGGCGGCAGCGGCACACCTTCCGGTACAGCGGTAACGAGATCCGGACGTTTGGCGGGGGCACGTCCATGAATACATATAAAGGCGACACCGCCAAGGAGAAGAAGTAAAAATAACAGTCCCGCCCATTTTAAAATCTTGCGAAATAATTTCATGATTTTTTCCTATACCTTAAAGAAATAACAACGCCACATTACCATACTATCGGTTTATATTTTTTTATAGAAGTCCGTCCGCATCTCCTCCACACGTTCTTTTTCAATCGGATTTTATCAGAGGGATGCCGCTGTCAAGCCCCCGCTTTTTGGTCCAGTTGTTATGAGAGTTTCTGTGTTTCATGAGCGCGCCTCCTGGCAGGATTGCATGGGCGCTTGTGGAGCCGAGCGTAGCGAGGCGGAACAAGCGCCCATGC
>JAAYJI010000101.1 GCA_012523015.1 Candidatus Hydrogenedentota bacterium | reverse complement strand
TCAAATTGAGAAGGATAAGGACACTGATATAGAGCCCTCGTTTTGTTTCAAATAGAGTCATGAAGATTTTTCCTATTGCTGCTCAACTATATAGATAGAAGGCGATGCGGATTTAGAAAAGAAAGAGACCCGAAAAAAAATAGTTATTCTTCTCGGGACGGTCGCGATCAATTGAAAGAAATTACAACGTGATTTTCAAAAGATCCATTTCTCTAAATAGCCTGCGCGATCCTCCGGTATCATTAAACATCGTATTATAGCGTTGTACGCTGCAGAATTGAACTATTATACATGAGCGGCTTGTAAAGACATTAAACAACACCTGCAGACTTTGGACTGAAATTGATCTATCACTTGGAACAAAGTTAAAATGCATGTCTTAAGGAATGTTTATGAATATCTGCATCCCTGAGGGAAAATATTAGCCACTGAAAAGGTTCCTGAATGAAATTTCTACCGAAATCCATTTCTCGCGATATTTTTGTGAGAGTCCTCTTTTTTATGATTTTGTTGACTGCCACTGTTTTAGCAGGATTGTATTTGGGCAAACTCTCCGTGTCGCCCATCGTATATTCCGTACCCGACAGACAAGCACCTTCCTCAACAGCCGTGCCGACAACCAAGTCAGGACAGAACGATATTCACGCCACAGAAGAATCTAAGGAAGCGGTTCCCATATTTCTTTATGTAGGCGGTCAGGTAGCCGACAATTGGGAGGTCACCCAATCTCAATTGACCTTGGCATCTCAAAATGGCATCAATCGCTTTATCGTTCCCTTACCCTTAGACTGGACAGAAGTAGAAGAAGGAGAAAAAAAGACCGATCCTTATAATCCTGTTCTTGAGCAGTATCTTGCCATAGATAAAAAAGCGGGTCTGGTACTTCGCGTCGATTTGAATCCGCCTACCGGTTGGCTGGAACAGCATCCGGAAGCAGCAGTCAAGACACAAGACGCCCTGCAGGCGCACCCCTCCATAGGTTCTGATTTGTGGATTGAGACTGCACGTCAACGTTTGGAAGAAATGATTCTTGCTGTTGAGTCGGGTTCGCACCGTGAAAATATACAGGGCTATATTTTAACGGCCCTAACGGATCAACGGTGGGTGCTGCCCGGCGCTTTCGACCGTTCCGAAGTGAACGAACAACATTTCAAAGACTGGCTGCAGCACACCTATGGAAACGAAGAGTCTTTTCAAAAGGCTTGGGTTCGACCGGGGCTCAACCTTGAAACGGTGACCATTCCGGAGCGGCCTGCCTCGACGGAAGAAAAGAATGCTCTTGCTGTCTTGCCCGAACAACAATCCTTGGTCGATTTTTACCGCTATTGTTCCGAACAAGTCTCTTCGGTTATTGCTGGTTTGGCGGCCATGATAGCGAGCGTTTCTGTGGTCGAGCCCATGATCCTTGTGCCTTACGGCTATTCCTTTGAAAGCTTGCACAGCGCTTCCGGTCATTTTGCCTTAGAGTTGCTTTTGGAAAGTGATGTCACCGGATTTATCTCACCCGTATCCTATTTTGATCGTGGCCTTGGCGGTGTTGGCGGGATGATGGGCCCCTTCGACAGTGCCCGGCTTCGTGATAAACAATGGTATATCATTGATGATACGCGCACAGGAGTGGAACGTTCCGAAGACACCGGCGAATTTGAGCGGATAAAGGGCATTCGAGCCGAAGATGTGTATGAAGTTCAACGGCGTAATTTTGCGATGGCACTCACCTACGACCTGGGATTGATCTGGTCCGATCCGCAAGGCGAAGGATGGCTCAATGATGAGCAACAGTGGGTTCAATTCGGTAAGCTGAAAGATATTTATAGCAAACGTCATGCCGCTGCTGCACAGCCATCGGAATTCGAAGACGGAGCCACACTCACAGTTGTCGTGGATGAGTCCGTTAATTTTTATCTTCAGGCCGCTGAGCATATGAATGCGGGATTATTACAACGCGCCCGCGATGCCGTGCTCCATTGCGGTGTAAGCACGCGATTTCATCTTTTCCGCGACGTGGTCGACGGGATTTCACCACCCACGCCGGTCTACCTTTTCCTAAATGCCTTTCTCATCCCGGCCAATGATCTCGATCGCATTCATACTCGTTTGGCACAGGAACAGGCTTGTGCCATTTGGGTTTACGCGCCCGGATACTTTGGCGCCAATGCCTCTGTTGAAAATATCAGTAAAGTGACTGGCATGTCCGTCAAGGCCTTTAAAGAGCCTGCCCCGTCCCGATCGAAATATTTACTTTCCGGAGGAGTCTATCTCCAAAATGAGAATGATATCGGCAATGAAGCGCTGTGGGATCCTCTTTTTTATGTGGAGCCGAATGAGGATGTGGACATCTTGTCTCATTACACTGCAGACAACCAAAAGGGGAGCATTGCCTTGGCTAGTTTCCCCGAAGGCTGGACTTCCTTGTATGTGGCGGTACCCGAGATTACAGCGCCTTTACTCTGCACACTTTTAAAAATTTTGGAACAGCCTTTATATCCCAATCCCCTGGAACGGGTTTATTATGACACCGTTTTTGCACGGCCGCCTTTTGTTGCTATCCACGCGGGCCGCGCCGGTAAACGCTCCTTTAATTTTGGATTTTTCTGTGATATTGAAGATCAACTGGACGCCGAGATTGGCTGGTACCAAAAGGACAGTATTTTGTTGTCTATGCGCGCCGGAGAAACAAGGCTATTGTTGACCACTCCCTTAAAATTAGACAACGATTTCTAAATACCATGGACAAAAAATGTGGAACCATAGACTTTGTCCGGCATCGTCTTTCTGTTTCAAAGGGGCGATTAAAAGAGTCTGTATCAGATGAAGACAATAAAGCGCTTCTTTAACAAACAGATTTATTTCTGTATACTGCCCCTGTATCTTATGTCCCGTGACTTTGGTCGATGCGCGATGAGGCGCAACTTCTAGGTCTATTATGGTTCCGACCCTGCAGCAGGCAATATGAATAGAATGAATGAAGAATTCCGTTTGGCACGATTCCACCGCCTGATTATCTATTGTTGGATAGTTGTCCTTGTTCTCGCCTTATTTCCGCTCAACGCCAATCCCGTTAAACATATTAAAGAATTGCTTTCCGCCATCGCTTTATTCTTGTTGGCTGTTAGTCTAGTGGTACGCCCTGTTAAAAAGGGCGCGTGTTGGGATTGGCCGAAGATACCGATGCTGGGGATTGTCGCGCTATGGCTTGTGTGGAATCTCGTGTGTGTGCTCCATTCCAATTTTAAAATGGCGGGTTTGGACGAATTGCGCGTCTATACCACGTGGATCCTTATTGCCCTATTCGCATCGCGGGTATTTCGTGAAACACGTCATATCCGTTTCCTTTTTCTGGTCATTTGTTGCGCTGTATTCTTGTCCAGTGTTTATGGATTTATGCAGTATGTGGGCTGGGATATTTTTCCATGGTCATCACGAAATGTCGAGGAATACCGCGGATTGCCCTCTACCTACGCCAATCCTAATTTTGCCGGTCATGTCCTTGCACTGACGCTTATTCTGGGCGCGTATCTTATTTCCCACGCTTCCTATCGTTGGGTGGCTGCCTTAATGCTTGTCATGGCCGCCCATTTATATATGACCCATATGCGTGGTGCGCCGCTGGCGCTGGCTGCTGCCGGTGGATTGTTCTTTGTATCTTTCTTGATTTCACGTTGGCGTTCCGAAAAAACAATGAGGAAGGCGGTAAGTGCACTAGTCTTGACTACAGTTCTTGGCTTGATAGGTCTCCTTGCACTGTTGCCTGTATCTCATAAACGCAGCGGCTATTATTTTCCCACTGATGGCTCTTTGATTTTGCGGTACAACGGTTATTACGGTGCGGCACAGATGGTGTTGGATAATCCGATCATGGGTAAAGGTTCCGCCAATTATGCGCGTAACGCCATCGCCCATTGGACCCCCTACGAAAAACAATGGTTTGCTGAACGGCAAAAGCGCAATATGCACGTCCATTGTGATTTACTTGAAACGGCGGTAGAAAGTGGCGTACCGGGACTTTTCCTTCATGTCTTTTTGCTCATCGCTTTGTTGATCCGCTGTTTGACCCTCGCTTTTTCTGAGAAAGATCCGGCGCGACGCGCTTTAGGCTATACGTTGGCCGCATTTTTCATGGCCTTTATCGTCGATGGACTCTTCGGTTTTAATCTGCGTGTGCCCGTGTCGGGAGCCTTATTCTTTCTTATGATCGGCGTTGTAGATGGACTGGCAACACCCTTTCCCCGGACAGCTGATGATAGGGGAATCGAGAAGAAAAAGAAGGAGCTCCCATCTCTTGGCAAAGGAGCTGTTCTTCCACAAGGGCGTCCACGGCGCTCTTTTCCCCTTTTCCTCTGTACCTTGTCTCTCGTATGTCTACTAAGTGCTTCAGTCGTTTTGGTGGGTGAAATCTATTTTCAGCGTGGAGACGCGGTTCGTTTTTTCTTGGAGAAAAACCCCGATTCGCCTTATCTCACACAAGTGCGGAAACAGGGGATTGAGAACCTTCGTATTGGTCAAAAGCTGATCAGTTGGGATGACCGTTATCCCGATATGCTCGGACATCTTTGTATGCGTCAGGCATTAATCCCTGAAGCCATAGCATATTACAGTCAAGCCTTGGCTTTAGATCCCTATCATCCACACAAAGCGGCGAATCTTGCACGGGCCTATTTAAATCAAGGGCTGCGTCTGGCACGCGCTTCAGCATCTCCCGATTATCCCGCCATAGCCCACTTGTTAGACCAAGCGCAAAGCTATGCGGAACAGGGTTTTCATTATTGTGAAGTGTCGCCCAATGTCCATGATGTGCGGTGGCGCATAGCCCGCGCGAAAGCGATTTTGGCCGAAGAGCAGCAGCAAGAAGCCGCTCCCTATTGGGAAAAGGCGGCGGCGCAGATACAGGAAGCCCTGACTTATGGGGCTGTAGATGTGCCGGGCGCTTATCAAGCTTTGGGACTGGCTTATTTAAAACTCAATAGACCAAACGAAGCGGTAGACCCGATCACCAAAGCCTTGCACGTAAAGATGGATGATGAATCCGGATGGGTAATGCTGGAGGCGGCGGCGCAAAATTCCGACAATACGACGGCGCTGTTAAGTTTGGGATACCAGCGTTACGCCGCACTTATTCCCGATCTTCCGGAAACAGAAGATGCCTTTGTCGCTACCGTGCGCAGATTGACGCGCGCGTGGACAGCCTTCGATCCGCAATCACAGGCATCGGCGCGGACTGCTGCGGCGAGTTTGGAAGTGCTGCCTGAACGGGCAGAGCTGTGGGCGCTCCTTGCCGGGATCGCCTTGAACGAGGGAGACCTTGCGCCTTTACGGCTTGCCATGCAAGGCTGTAAGAATCGGGATGCCATACCGCTTTTTGTGAAAGAATTGTGTGCTGACCAAAAAACGGCGCAACAATTGGAAGAGCTGTCCTTGGAGTTGGCGCGGCTTGTTCAGCAGGCTTCCGACCGGGATATACGCAACGAATATAGTCTTGTGGCAGATTATTTTTTGGTGCTGCTTCCGGAAATTCCCAGAGCCTCTGTGCAGGAGGCAACTATCCGTGCCAATTTTGGCGGCGTTTATCTGGAAAGCGGGCGCTATGACGACGCAGAAAAGAATTTTACCTTTGCCATTAATGAGCTGCCTGTCGGTGATACACCGCGTCTTTTGTCGGGACGTGCCGGAGCACGGGCGGAATTGGGGCGCGTCAAAGAGGGCATGATGGATATTAAAAAAGCGGCGACCCTTGCTCCTAACGACCCGATCATCCAACTGACCTATGCCAGAATGCTCCAAAATGAGCACCGTTATGATGAGGCGATTTTTGCCTATACCGCTGCCATCAACTTGTTGCCAGAAAAAATTGATCTTCGAAAACAGGCGGGGCAAGAGCTGAGCCGGCTGCGACAGTTTACCGAGTTTTCACCAAGGGGGACGCAATAAAAAGATGAACACAGATTTTGACACAACAACCCGTTCAGCCGAAAATCAAAATCGGAACGGGAAGGGGCAGTGGGGGGGTATCGCTGCGTTAACAATGCTTGCAACCTTTGCCTTTTTGACGCTCATTGCATGCTATGCTTGGTACGGAACAGACTTCCTCCAACGCCGCGATGATGCTGTCGGAGAGACGCTCATGCGCGAAGGGAAACGGCGTGAAGCCTCTTTTGAATATGCCTTGGCGCTCGATTTTTATCAGCGTGCGTTGAAAGCCCGTTTTAACGGCCCCGAGCATCGCACATTTACCATGGAACGGACGGGTATCTTGCTTTGGCAAGCGGGACAGGCTGAGGATGCCGCAGCAATCCTAAGTGAAGCCCTAACAAGAGACCACGTCACCACAGCTCCTTACAGCACGCTTTTCGAGGTACTCTTGCATTTGAATCGCACGGAGGAAGCGGCACAGCTCTTGGAGACATGGAAAGCTGTTGCAGACACAGAGACCGATAGGGCGGAGCAGTGTCATGGGGCGGCTCGCTTGGCAGAGGCGCAGCAGCACACAAAGGACGCCATAAAAGGCTATGAGCACTGTGTTGCAGCCTATGAT
>JAAYJI010000100.1 GCA_012523015.1 Candidatus Hydrogenedentota bacterium | reverse complement strand
TGTTTACCCTGATCATTTTTATTTTCTGTTCGGTAGCGTTGCTGCTGTATACATCAGGGGATCATTATTTTTCCGGCTTTTTTAAAATGTTCGCCTCCACCGGTTTTATCGTATTATGTGTTTATATGGGCGGCATTCAAAGCCGCTACGGTCTTGCCATCTTAACGGGGCTCTTCTTTTCTTGGTGGGGAGATTTATTTCTTATTTCCAAATCCTCCGCCATTTTTATGGTAGGACTCGTTGCCTTTTTTCTTGCCCACGTTGTCTATTGCGCTGCCTTTTTCTATGTGGGAGCGGCGCTTCTCGAAATTATGATCGCAGCCGGGCTGCTGTTGATTCCCGCCGCCATCTTGGTGCATTGGCTCTACCCCTATCTGGGCTCCATGCGCTGGCCCGTTTTTGCCTATATTGCGGTGATTAGCCTCATGACTGCCGTAGCCGCTTCAGCCGCCTACAGTTCCGGCAGATATTTGATCATCCTCGGCGCCATTTGTTTTTATTGTTCCGACATTTTTGTTGCCCGCGAGCGTTTTGTAGTCGAACAAAAGACCAATCAACGGGTAGGCTTGCCGCTCTATTACCTCGCCCAGATCTTATTGGCGATCACGGTAGACTACGCACGCTGACCTATACGGAATAATCCGTGTATTGCCAATGTTCCCGAAAATGGTGGCTGCATCGTGATGCAATGCGCCGTTTCCACTACCTACGCAAGCGCGCGGGACATTTCCTCAACATACAAGGAGGTTGCCAATGGTAAACACTTATTCCACAATGATGCCTTTGGGCACAGAAGCCCCGGATTTTTCACTGCCCAACACAGCTGGGACAATCGTATCCCGCGCCGACTTTAAGGACAGTAAAGCCTTGTTGGTCATGTTCATTTGCAACCATTGCCCCTTTGTAAAACATGTGCGTTCTGTGATGGCAGAACTCTGTGCAGCCTATCAACAAAAGGGGGTGGGCGTGGTGGCGATTATGTCCAATGATGTTGACACCTACCCGGCAGACCATCCCGATAAGATGGCGCAAGAAGCGCAGGATGGGGGATACAGCTTTCCGTATCTCTACGATGGTTCTCAAGAGGTAGCGAAAGAATACGGTGCCGCCTGCACGCCCGATTTCTTCCTCTTCGACAAGGATAAAAAGCTCTTTTATCGGGGTCAGATGGACAGCTCCCGACCGGGAAATAATCTCCCTGTTACGGGAGATGATCTGCGAGCCGCCCTAGATGCTGTGCTCAATGATCAGCCTGCTCCTGAGCTGCAAAAACCCAGCATGGGCTGCAATATCAAATGGAGAGAGGGCAACGCGCCTCACTATTTCAATCCGTGAAAATGGTCGAAGCCTTCTGCGGCATGTGCCTTGCCGTCTACAATGATTGAGGCAGGTCCCGGCCGAACTTCTCCGATGATGGTCAGCTGTGTCGTAAAATAATAGCTGAAATTGTACAACAACGCTTCGGCGTAGTCAGCGGACACCGTAAAAGCCAATTCATAATCTTCGCCCCCGGAAAGGGCGGCCGCCTGCGCGGAAACACCGCTTCGATGGGCATAATGCTTTTGGTCGTCTGAGAGAGGAAGGCGTGTGGTGTCCACTGCTATGGATACCCCGCTTCGTGTTGCTATATGCGACAAATCTTGGAGTATCCCATCGCTGATATCAATCATGGAATGCGTCTTATTCGTCCCCGCTAAATATGCGCCTTCCCGAAGCCGGGGCCGGGGCCGCAACTGAGATCGTACCAAGCCTTCCGCTTCCTCTCTTTGCCCCTGCTCTAAGGCATGCAGTCCCAAAGCGGCACTGCCGGGATGACCGGTCACAATAACCACATCGCCGGGCTGTGCGCCCGATCGGTAGACCGGACGAATTGCAGAACTGCCAATAACCACCATATTCAAAAC
>JAAYJI010000099.1 GCA_012523015.1 Candidatus Hydrogenedentota bacterium | reverse complement strand
GATAGATCTTCGCCTTGTCCGGCAAACCAACCTTCAAACTCTCACCGGCCTGGACCAATACACTTAAATAGATGATTTGGATGAAAGCCTTTGAGTCTTTTAATTGATTTGTTGCGCTCTCAAAATCCTTGTGCGCCTTCTCATAATCTCCGGCTGCGGCAAACAAAGTGCCTCGGTACTTCAGCGTCGTAGCATAAACCCACGCAATATTCTTATCTTGAGATGGTATGCTATATGAATTGGGCAAAAAAACTCCTTGTATACCTTCTAAGAAAGCTCTATAGGGAGCAAGCCATAAGCTTCGGATGAAAAAAGGGCGGCTTTCAGAGGTTTCTGAAATGGGATATTTTTGTTCAATAAAGGTCTTGGTGATATCTCGAGGTCGATAGAATGCTTTTGCTAAATAAATATAGGTCTTATCTTGATCCCTGTCCTTGTCAGTTTCTGCGGAATCAAGTGCTTTCTTGAAGCAAGAATAAGCTTCACTATAGGCTTTGTCTCTGTCCTCAGGCCGGTGAGAGCGAAGTCCCTTGTACATATAGACTTGTCCTCGCGTTCCATACAGTTGCATGAGTCGCTCATCTTTATCATAATCATTCGGTATGCGGCACTCTGCCTCGTTTAAAGCCTCCAAGGCTTCCTCATAGTCATGAAAATCAGTAAGCGTAACAGCAAATCGAATAAAAGCACAAGCTTTCTCGTTGTCAGAAAGGCGTGATTGCAATACTTTTTGAATACAATCTTTTGCTAAAGTTGGTTTGCCCAAATGATTATAAACAGCAGCCAGATGCAATTGGGCGAGAGCCCGAACGTTATCTTTTTTGTTGTTCGAACACTCGTTTTCATCTACCAAACTAAGGATTTGATTTAAACGATTTTCGGCTTTTTTATGATCAATGCGACCGCTTAAAATACAAGAGCTGATTTGTTTCACTTCATTTTGTAGGTCGTCAATATGGGGGTGATTAATATCCGCGATATGCCGTTGTACCTCTTCTTTCATTTCTGTAGGATTGATAAAAATATCGCGACATTTATCTTCAGGCTTTACTCCAAATTCAGGGAGAAATATCTTTTTAGGGTTTACTTTTTTCATCAAGTGATATTTTTTTAAATAAAATTCTTCTTCCCCTGAACACAAGACTGTGTCGGTAAGTACTCCCGAAGCCAAGCATTTCAAGGAACCGTCATCATCGTCCTTTTCTTGGCGCTCCATAGCGGTTACGATTGCTAAACCCAGGCTTTCTTCGCTCAGAAGGTCGCTACATTCACCTACGAGAGTGTTAAAGGTTACGGTAGGATTTTTAAATTTGCTCGATTTTGCCGTGAGAAATCCTTGAACAACACCGTCTTTTAATAAGTTTAGAGGTAGGCGGTCTTTCGTATGGACTGTCGGGGCGGAAAGTTCATTATCTGAAATGGTGAAGGGTAATATCGCTGCTGTCGCAACAGGCAGTGAAGAGGATTCTTTTTTAATGAATACGCCTGCCCCGTGGGCATTTTTCCATTCGGCAAGAAGTTGGTTCAACGTATTTTGGTAAGAAGCGGAAAGACGTGAGTCGTCAATGGAATAGCGACGATTGAGATGTTGGTCTTTAGCCCATTCATCAATGGCTTGGGCGGAATCTGTTCCTTCGGTTTTCTCAATGATTTGCAAACAGCGTTTACAATCCTCTTGATCTTCCTGAAGACCGCAATATAACCAAAGCCGTGCGGCAGCCTCAACCCGAATACGAAGAGACAGATCACCTTCGGGGGGAGTGAAATCCATCACCGTTTTTAGGGCGTCAATCGGTAAGAGACGCAATAAGCCGGGTGTTTTTTCAAGCGCGGATATTAGAGGGAATGCCTCACTCATTCGGTATTTCTCCCGTGATGAATTGTCCATCTCTGAGCCTGATACAGATTTTTGTGTGGGGCGCGTCGCTATCGAGTTTTATATCTGCTTTAAGATCGGTTAATGTGGCAAGCTCTTTGCCGTCCGCGTCCAAAATTACAGCGCCATTCATGCGTTCGAGGGCATCTGGTGCGCCACCGGCAACTTCTATACGTAAGCTGTTCTTGGTTGGTTGCGAAATATGAAGTAGAATCTCCGGGTCTTTAATAGATACGGGAACAACGGCCTTTGGTTTCTCTGTATCGCCCGAGGCCGCTAAAGCGGTAGGGACACGAGACGGTTCAATACCCATCGCTTTATGTTTCTTTTCAAGCTTCTGCAACACTGTATCCCAATCAAAGAGGACAACATTATGTTCCTCGCTTTCTTCTTTTTGAGCTCTCAATATGTCGAGTGCTTCCACGCGAAGCGGGGTTGTAGCAAGAAGCATAAATTCTTGGAAAACCGCTTTTGGATTCATGAGTGTGAGAATAGACCGCTCTGTGTCAAGTTTTGTCGGTTCCGGGTTGTCTATTTCTAATAGCTGTGCATCTAAAATATCCAATTCAGCATCGGTTAAGTGACCGTTACAAATTTCCAAGCGCTCTATTGCTACAGGTTGTTCATTCCATAAGGAAGCGACAAGATCGGTGTGAAATGCACATTTTTGAAAAACCAGATCGGTTTCTACGGCCAAGTCGGGAAAATAGTGAAGCGGAATTGCCTGAACGACTTTATCGCCCTCTTCGGGCGTTTCGACAAGTAATGCGATATCCGGAATGGGAAAAACATCTTTAACATTACGTTTCAATCGCCAAATAGAGCCATAACAGGGGGGTAATTGGGCACATTCTTCCAAGGTGTTATTTTTATTTTTTTCAAAAAGTTCCTTTAGACGCGCAAGTTGGTCTTGTGCAGTGGCATCATCAATTTCCGGGATTTCAATTTCATTGATATTATTTTCTTCCTCTTCTCTGTGGGAATTTTCGGTAATATCTTCAAGATATTTCATGAGCCTGCCACTTCCGCGATCTTCTATTTGTTCCATAAAAGCTTCTATATGATTCGTATTCCGGAATGCAGTCAAGAGAGCGTCCTTCACGCGATTGGCTATTTCATCATAAGCATTTGAAATGTTCATAATCATCTATTCCCATATTTTATAATAAATTGAACTGAATATAAATTCTATAGAATCTATATTTTAACGTTCTGTACTCAAGGATTCACTATCTAATAAGAGGGGATCACGTAAAATTTACTCGGGTAAGGG
>JAAYJI010000098.1 GCA_012523015.1 Candidatus Hydrogenedentota bacterium | reverse complement strand
TCATGATCAACGAGGTTACGCAAGTGAGCCACAAGCCTGTGGCGGAAAACCAATATTTGAAGCAAGTGGAAACTTTGTTGGCGGCGGGCACACCGATAGAAGGTATCGGTTTTCAATTCCATTTCTTTTCCAGAGACAACTTCCACAAATATTTTCCCCATGATCCTACCTTCCAACCCGATAATCTGATGACGGTCTATGAACGCTTTTCACAATTGGAGCTGCCCCTGTACATCACCGAAATTACCATTCCCGGCAGCGGCGACAATGGCTTTACCGACCAAGCGCAGGCGGTCAAACAATTATATCGACTCTGGTTCAGTATAAAAAGGATGGCAGGCATCACATGGTGGAACCTTGCCGATAAGACCGCTTACGGCAATGAAGGACAGGCCTTGGGCGGACTCACCGACGAAAACCTAACACCCAAACCCGTATGGCATGCCCTGGACCAACTGATCAATCAGGACTGGACGACCCAATGCACCGGCAAAACCGATGAAAAGGGACGCTTCAGCTTTCGCGGCTTTGCCGGCACCTATCAAATCAACGTTGTCCTCAACAACGAAAGGAAGCAAAGCTTTCACATATCGCTGCCGGAAGCGACAAAGGCCCTGATAACCTGCACGATAGATTGAATCTGAGCGCGTTTTTTTAGAGGGAGCCGCAACACAAGACAGCTGTGCCTGTCAAGGGCTGTGAAATTCGGACAGGCGCCGCCAATGGGCTTCGGTGAAAGTACGCGTTCTCACTTTATAGTAAAGCCCCACGAGCAGCGTCCACACCAAATATACTGCCACGATGATGGGTCGCTCATGGATAACCACAGCAGCGAAACCGATCGACGCCAACAAGACGATAACCGCACAGCCATACAATACGACAGGCGGGAATTGGATATAGGCGCGGGCATAATGTTCCGGGAAATGGGTGTACATACGGATCGCGGCTACACCCAATACACTTGAGATGGCAAGGATGCCGATGGCAGCCATATATCCGTAAAAATCCGTATCAAGGGGGCAGAGCAACAAGGCCGCTACGAGTAAAAAATAAAGAGATACCGCATTCTTGGGGCTGCCTGTGCGTCTGTCGATTTTCCCGAGACCTGCCGGCAACAAACCATCCCGAGCAAGGGCGAAGATCTCTCGGGGCAGCGTCAATGCGGCAGCGTTCAAAGCGGCACAGCCTGCCGTAAGCGCGCCTAAGCCGATAAAATGTACCCAGCCCGCTGGCAGAAAAAGCGATGCTGATTCTCGAAGAGGCGCCTTCAGCGCCGCATAGCGTTCCGCGTCAAAGGGAAGGGTGTTCACAAAGACGATGCCCACCAAGATATAAATGAGTGCAACCAAGACGCCGCCGATAAGCAGCGCCCGGGGAATGGTGCGCCGTGCATCACGGATTTCCTCGCCCATCTCCGCAATGATCTGGAAACCTAAACACAAGGCGTAGCATAAAAGTACACTCATTAGAAAAGGAGCGGGCGACGCAGAGGCGGGCAGCGAAAGGGATACGCCGCCATGAAAGAGCCCTGCCCCGGCATACAACAATAGGGCGCTCAGAAATTGCAGGGCAAGAACCAGCTGCAATGACAGAGCAAGCTGCACACCAAAGCAATAGATGATATAAAAAAGGATGAGGATGGCGACCGCTAAAATGCCTACCGGCACCTCCGACAAGATATAGCCTTGCAGGTATTGGGTTAAGGTGCGCGTGGCAACACATACGGAACAGGCACCGCCAAGCAGTACCCATGCAGAGACTAAAACGCCGGGACCGGGACGGATCATACGACTCACAAACATATAGCCCGCGCCCGCAGAGGGAAGAGAACCGGCAAGCTGGATAAGAGGAATAACACCCACCATACTGATCGTAATGGCGATTAGAAAAGAAAGCCAGATGGCCGTGCCCGCCAGTGCGCCAATATCACGAACCATGACAAAGATACCTGCGCCGATAACACCGCCTACCACCAGCGCGGAAGCACCTGCAAGACCGATGCTGCGCTTAAGCTGTAAGGGCTTCCCGGTACTATCCTGAGAGCTGTTCATAAGCATGATAGTGCCACAAAAGAAAGTGAAAACACAAAAGCTTAACTACACCGCAGGTTCATCTATAAACAACACATTAGATCTTATTTATCGGTTCTTGAAACGCTTTACGGCTGTGCCGTCCAATGACTCAAGGCATGGGTGTCGTTGTCTCGTCATCAGAGATGAATCCATAATAACGGCCGCGCCAATAGGCATCGATATACGCCGCGCCGCCCAAATCACGACGGCTATTCTTAGTAAACTGCAAGACCAAATGGCCCGGTTCCCAACTTTCGCCTTCGTCCTTGGAAATATAGAGACCCGCCGGCGTGCCCGCAAAAATCAAATTGCTATGCTTCGGTGTAAAGACGGTATCGCTGCGGGCAATGTCCAAGCCTTGTGTTTTAAGCTCCCAGTTGGCGCCGCCGTCGGTGCTTTTCATCACGCCTGCAGGATCCGCTCTAAACTGAAGCGCGCCCGATGCCGCTTCCTCGGGCTTCTCCGCAAGAAGCCAGTGGCGGTCCAAATCCCGTTCCCGTTTAAAACTGCTCGCATATACGGCTTTCTCGCGAATAGCGTAGACCGTGATGTTCTCGTCGTGCACCACCTGCACGTCCACAGCCGCACCGCCCATTTCCGGCACGCTCAGCTGCTGCCACCCTTCGCCGCCCGTCATAGACGCGTAAAACCCGTCCGCACAAGCGGTGTAAATCATACGTGACCGCGGTCCTGCTGCCACGGCGCGCACACGGGCAGGATAGACAGGATTGATGCAGTGCCACTGCGCCGCTGTGGCGGCTCCGTCGCGAGATTGATAGAGATCGCCTTTCGTATCAAAAGCGTAAATGACCTGATCATCCTCTTGCGCCACGGCGACTCCCAGCACGGTACGGCTTAGCCAGCCATCAGGATTCAGCAGATGCCCCTTCCAAATATATTCATTGTCCCAAGCAGCGGCATAGACGGGGTAGGGCGGCTTCAATTCCGGATGAAGGCTGCTCATGGTGGGGCGTATGAGCATGTCCGTGGGCCATGTCTGCAGCGCGTACAACCCTTCGCGCAAAGCCTTCTCGCGATGCGGAGCGTCAGGGCGCAAGCTAAAATAGATATAGGTGAACAAGGTCTGCCCGTCGTCTTTGTGGTTTGCCCATAACGCATCGGCAACCCCCCCATAGGCGGCAAGCAGTTCCGGATCCTTTTCAATACGGAACAAATTCTCAAGATGACAGAAAACATGTTCGGCGTCATCAAAATCCTTTTCCGTGCTGAGGCTGTGCAGCGTGCGCAAGCCGAATTGATCAATCAAGCGTTCATACATGGCGAGATACTTCGGATCACCCGTAGCATGATGAGCCGTTTTCGCGCCTGCAATCGCCATCATGATCCGCATGTTCAGTGTCTTGCCGTCGTGCAGTCCGAGTATAGGTGTATATTTACGACTGTCAAAATGCCGAATGTTAAGGTCATTGTCGACCCAGTACCCAACGAGTGCATCAATCGCTTCTCGGCAGCGTTCACGCTGTACTCCTTCCGCCGCCAGATCGTAATAGGCGCACAGACCCGCCGTGGCATCACTGTAGTTGTGATGGCTGGGACTGCCGCGCCAACGGAGGTCTTTATACGCGCCAGCGCCTTGATACCAAGCATTGCTGGAACGGTGCCCCTCCCGTTCTTCGTAGGATTCCCCGTGCCCCAAGGCGTAGCCCCGTGACTGGAGCCCCCGCACGCCCGTGACGAGCTGACATCGGTACAGGGCTTCAAAGAGTTCGTCGGCTCGGGCTTGGGCTTGCCCCACTTCTTCTGCAGGCGCTCCTGAATCTTTTAAGAACGCGAAGCGATAGGAAGCGCCCATCAGATAGTTGGCTGTCCAACATACTGCGTGTGCGATATTGCAGTAGCCCCGTGTCGAAATATCTACCGGGCTGCCGTCCAAGGGTAATTCCACCTGACTCGGATAGAGCCCCAAGATATTATGATGCGCCACGTTGTTCTCTTCGAGCATCTTTTCCTTGAGCTGCAAGGGCAATTTCCAAGAAGGCTCGTCAGCGCCCCTATCGGAGGCAGCGGAAGAGCTGGTCGGTACAGCAACAAGAAACAATAGGATAAGAACAACAAAAGGCCGCTTCATCAATGAATTCCTTCACCTTACCGGTACACGCCGTCACTTCGCGGGAGTGACCGTTTCTTTTTCGTTTTGATTGGGACAAAAAAAAGAACGTTCCTCCTGAAAGATCAGGAAAAAACGTTCCTTAACACAATCGGGATCATAGTCTAGACTGTGAATACTTACTCAAGGTTCCAATTTTCGAAAGGTTTCAGATTTTTAGAACGTGCAGGACGGCGCAGTTTACGCAAGGCTTTCGCCTCAATCTGACGGACACGTTCACGGGTAACATGGAAGACGCCGCCCACCTCTTCAAGGGTTCGCGGATAACCGTCGCCAAGCCCAAAGCGCAGACGTATCACTTGTTCTTCTGGTTCGGTCAAGGTTTTAAGCACTTCACCAAGCCGTTGTTGGAAGACCATGAAAGCCGCACAATTCGCCGGATCTTCGGCAAAGGGATCGGGGATGAAATCGCCGAATACGCTGTCGCCGTCATCACCAATAGGCATTTCCAGGCTGACCGCTTCTTGCGCAATTTTGAACACGGCACGGACCTTATCTGCACTCATGCCCATTTCAACTCCGATTTCTTCCGCTGTAGGTTCGCGCCCATAGACCTGAATCAAGCGGCGGCTGGTACGAAGCAGTTTATTAATATTTTCAATCATGTGCACAGGAATACGAATGGTGCGCGCCTGATCCGCGATGGAACGGGTGATCGCTTGACGAATCCACCACGTCGCATAGGTGCTGAATTTATAGCCACGCTGATACTCGAACTTATCCACCGCCTTCATCAAGCCGATGTTGCCTTCTTGAATGAGATCAAGGAAAGACATGCCCCGGTTGATATACTTTTTACCGATACTGACGACGAGACGCAAGTTCGCTTCAACCAATTCCATTTTCGCACAGTAAATCTTGTCTTCTTTCGTCGTGATGTCATGAATCAGCTCGTTGACCTCTTCCGGATTCATGCGGGAATCATTGCGGATTTGCTCCAATTTTCGGCGCGCAATCTGCAAGCGACGTTCCACCTCAAAAAGCGTTTCTTTTTCAATGCCATGCTTTTTAAGAACGCTCGAACTACGCCGTGACTGCGAACTCAGCTTAATAATTTCATCGCTGGGAAAACCGATTTCCCGTTCGATGCGGTCAATATCATCATGAGCCGTGGTAATGCGTCGGCGCAGCCCTTTAATCTTCCGACCAATTTTCACAATCTCACGGGGCTTTAGCCGGAAACTGCGAATCACCTCTATCTGCTGTTGGCGAAAGTCACGGATACGGTTGTGCACATTCTGACGGCTTTTTTCTGATAGGTTTGTGCGGCGAAGACGCTTTTCCTGGGCTTCAATCTTCAGCTCCAGCGCGCCGATCTTCTCCATGTTCTCCGGCAGCTCCTTCACAAAACGATTGTGAAATTGCGTGTCCTCTTCTTCACAAATCAAGTCAAATTGGAGACGTCCGGCAAGAATACGCGCGGCAAGCATCTGCGCCTCTTTAATCGTGAAAGGCGCGTTCAAAATCACATCGATCAGTTCATGTTCAGCGGCCTCAATGCGTTTGGCAATGACGATCTCCTGATCTTTGGTCAGTAGCGGAACACGGCCCATTTCGCGCAGATACATGCGCACCGGATCATCAGCGCGATCCGCCTTGCGATGCATCATCTGACGGCGCTGTTCCAGCTTTTTCGCTTGCTCTTCCTGTTTCTTTTTCGCAGCACTCTTGACACTGTCCAGTTTCAAATCATCGACAATTTCAATTTCTGTGTCAGACAAAGAAATCATGATGTCGTCGATTTGTTCCACACTGGCATTTTGCGGGAGCAAGGTGTCCAATTCCTCATAAGTAATCGTCTTACTGCTCTTGGCGCGCTCAAGGGTTTCTTGGGCTTCCGGAGAGGACAAAATCTCAGTCGCTGTGCTATCTTTCTTGTTCACACATAATCCTTTACTGCAAGTTGATACATAGGCAAATAGTGAATACTATGGTCATTAGTTATTTCTTTATTGTTGTTGTGTGGAAAGCGCTTCAATGTTGCGCTTCAAAGTAACAATACGGTCATATAATGATGTCGTACGCGCCGTGTCCTGATCACGCTGTGCTTCTTGAAGCTGTTGATGCAGACGGTGGATCTCGGCGTTCCAAGCATTCTCACGAAAACGAATTATAAGTTCATTCACGATAAAATGGGCTCGTTCTTCATCCATTTTGTCCACGACGGACGCCGCCGAAAACAGCGCCTGTTCTGCTTCCGTTTCAAGCTCACTCATAAGCAGATCTGTGTCTGCGCTGCGACATAAGCGCCCGGCTAGAATAAACGCCGGCAAGTCCGACTCTATTTCATCGAGAAGCTCCAAAACCGAAACGTGGAGATCAGGATAGAACATGAGCGCCGCGATAAAATCGACATGATCTTTCGTCGGCTTGCTCGCAGCAGCCCCGGCGTCTTTACCGCTCGAAACCCTGGTCATACGGGCAGGGCCGCGCTGATTGCGCCAATAATCTTCGAAAGCACGCTTACATTCCCAAATATGAATGTTGAGACCGGAAGCGATGCGATGTAAATACTGATCCACACGAAGGGGCTCGTCCATGGAACGCAACAACCCGAAAAGGTTCTGCGCCACTTCTGTACGCCCTTCGATAGTCTCTAATTGATCGCGATTCATAGCGATGTAATAACTGACAAAATCTTTGGCATTTTCCAACCGGGACGCGAAAGCGTCTGCGCCTTCATCACGAATATAATCATCAGGATCTTTCGCGTCGGGAAGCGTCAACGCACGCACCGTCAACCCGGCATCTAACAACAGGCTGATACCGCGGAGCGCCGCACGGATGCCCGCGGCGTCACCGTCGTAAACGACCACCACCTCCTGCGCATACCGTTTGATCAACATGGCCTGTTGAAAGGTCAACGCCGTGCCGCAGGTCGCCAGGCAATAATTAAAGCCCGCGTCAAAACAACGCATGAGATCAAAATAACCTTCCACTAAAACAGCACAGCCTTTTTTACGAAGACCGTCACGGCATTCATGAAGACCATATAATACTTGGCTTTTCTTATAAATAATCGACTCCGGCGAATTGATGTATTTCGCTGGACTGTCGCCAAGATCGCGGCCGCCAAAAGCAACCACATTACCCGAAACGTCACGGATAGGAATCATTAAACGATTGCGAAAAAAATCGTAGAGACTGCGGTCACCGCGACGTACCAAGCCCGCTGCCATTAACTCCGTCTCGCGGAATCCTTCTTTAAAGGCAGCATCAC
>JAAYJI010000097.1 GCA_012523015.1 Candidatus Hydrogenedentota bacterium | reverse complement strand
TTCCAGTCTGGATGTTTTAAAAATTCGTTCATCTCATCGACGATAGATTGGGTGCTTCGCGATTGTATTTGCCGCCCTTGGTGTTGGGTCAGGGCGCAAAAGGTGCAAGCCGCTGCACATCCGCGGTGAGCCGTTATGCTAAATTGAATCATTTCCGCTGCCGGAATAGGCGCTTTATAGTGGGGATGGGGTCGCCGTGTAAAGGGCAGGCTGTAGAGGGCGTCCAGTTCCGGCGTGGTCAGCGGAAGTGCAGGACTTGTGAAAAAAACCTGTTGATTTCCCGCTTTTTGGATGAGCCACTGTCCTTGTTGGCGACTGTGTTTTTCGATGGTCAAGGTGGCTCCCATCAGCGCTGCTGCATCTTCTAGAATGGCTTCATGGCTGGGCAGCTCTTCCAGATGTTCGGGATCCGGAAAGTAAGGATAAAGGCTCATATCGGTTTGGGAAGAACACGCGAAGGCGGTGCCGGGAATACCCCAAAGCAGCTCTTTTTCATAAGGGTCACTGCCATTAAGGCGATGGGCTATATCCACAATCGCCCGTTCCCCCATGCCGCAAACAAGCAAGTCTGCTTTGCTGTCCAGCAAGATCGAACGGCGTATCTTATCGGTCCAAAAATCATAATGGCTTGCACGGCGCATAGACGCTTCAATACCGCCCAATACGACAGGTAAGCCCGGGAAGGCGTTGCGTATCATGCTTGTATAAACGAGAGAAGCGCGGTTCGGTCGTTTCCCGTGAACATTGCCCGGTGTATAGGCATCATCACGCCGGAGTTTGCGAAAGGCAGTATAATGCGCCAACATAGAGTCTACAGCGCCTGCCGTTATACCGGCGAAAAGACGAGGTCGTCCCATTACTGTGAAATCATCGGGAGTTGTCCAACGGGGCTGTGCAATGATGCCGACACGAAAGCCTTCTTTCTCAAGGACACGGGCTAATAAGGCAGTGCCAAAAGAAGGGTGATCCACATAGGCATCGCCACTAATCAATTAAATATCAATGGCATACCAATGGCGGGCTTTCATATCTTAACGCGTCATCGGCAAGGGCGTCATCGCATTGCTATCATGAAGAGAAGGATTTTTTTTCATAAGAAATCATTTTCATTTTTCGGAATACAGGGTCTTGGGTGTGGCAAAGTCTTTGTCCATCGTATAGGGAAGTTCCCAAACTTGGCTGCCCTTGCTGTCTGTAAAATACAAATGGGATTCAGACAGGGTTTCGGGATTACCATCGGCCCAAAAGGCGAAGAAATCAGGATGGGCATTTACCGGGCGTCGTGCATAGGCATGGTTTCTAACGCTGTTTCGCGTAATATCTGAAACTTTGTTCCACGAGTTTCCGTTGTCTTCACTTTTCCATAAGACCATTTCACCGCCTGTGCCCCATGGTTGAGGTCCCGGTGCTGTAGGAGCAATTATACGCCATTCTTTTCCCGAACTGATATAGAGAGAACCCATATCGTAATTATGGTCGGAAACAGTGACTTCCGTAAGCTGCCATTTTGTCCCGTTCCAGCGTATCAGTGTCCATAGACGCGGATCGCCCGAGGGTCCCGGTTGATAGTCGGCACTGGTAACGACCAGGATTACCGGATATCCTTGACTGTCGAAAGCCATGTCTTTGAGATAAACCAATCGGCCTTCAGACTCAAAATCATGGATCAGGGCTGCATTGTGTTTATCGTCTAAAGGTGCCTCTAAGCTTTGTCCGGAAATATTGTGCCAGCTCATTCCGAAATCAGTGCTTTCGACATAATATAAATTCGTTCGCTTATCCACCGAAGCGTGTGGATGATAATTGAAGGCGGTGGCGAGGCGCTCTTCGTGGAGACATGAAATTTGGTAATGCCCCCCAAAGCCCGCCAGTTTCTTATCCTCTGTCCATTCATACCCGTCAGCACTCGTTTCCCAATACAATTCTCTGCCTTTTGTATATTTGGTAAAACAATGAAAGAAACCCTTGTCCGGAATATACCAAGGCTGGGGATAGGTCAATTCCTTTTCCCTGATTCTTTCGAAGCGGTCTATACTGAAGGGGCTGAGGCTGCGGTATGTGTATCCGGGACGATTTCGACCTCGGCCACTGACAAATACCCAAAGATGACCCGATCCATCCAGTAGAATACTGCCGTTATCATGAGGATCACTTACCACTTCTTTATCGCAAACGACTGTCGGCTTCGGGACAGTGCCCTTCTTGTGATCATAATAGGACGCCATAATCAACAAATGGGTATCCAACGCGTCACGGGCGCCGCCATATACAAAAAATGTTTTTTGGGCTTCTTCGCTATAGCACGCAATAGGGACATGTTTGGCAGTATAGGTCCCCAGTCCACCGGAATATTTGTCGCCGTATTCGCTATGCTGTCCCAGACTGAACCAAATTCCTTTGTATCCCTCTACTTTGGTGTTGTCGAGTGGCGCGGCATGAGAGGCGCTTTGAAAAAGGAATACTGTTCCAAGAAGCATAAAAACGTTGAGTTGATTGGAGCGCATGGAGATCCTCATCGTTGAAAAAGGCTAAGGGAGCCCCCAACTTTCGGTGTTTTCGTTGTGTACAGTGTATCAGGTTGGCTTTACTCAGTGCATAATTTTACAAAAGAGCCCGCACAAAAACCCTTTTTTGAGTGGGGATCCAATCCTATAACGGACATTCCCAGAAACCACGCCATAACCACGAGAGTCAAAGGAACGTAACGAAAGATCTAAAGGAAAAGAATATGCTTCCAAAAACTCATTGGGGTATTAGTATCGTGCTCCTACTGTTTTGTCATACTTTATGGAGCGAGTACGTAAACGAAGGGTGTATTCTTTATTCTGAAAATTACGGTGAATTGCTCAATAGCGATCATCCCGACGTCGCTTTATGGTGGGCTTCCTCCGGCTGGAAGGTTAGCCGGGATCGTACTCTTCCCACACGTAAGAGCAAGGAGATCCGGATCGAGCTTGCACAAAATGAGCGTGAAGCCGCGCAATTGGTTGTGCGCCCGGAAAAGGAGCTCAGCCATTTCTCAGCCAAACCAACTGTGCTCATCGGCTCAAACCAACATCAAATTGCGGCGGAATGCGTGGAAGTCTTATGGGTGCGTTATCTCCATATACAACGAGTCTCGGATACCTTGGGTACAGTCGGTTTGTGGCCGGATCCTCTTCCCCCGATAGATTCGCAGCAAAGCTTGGAGGCGCAGCTGAACCAACCCTTATGGATTCGTGTTTACGCTCCGAAGGGGACACCTGCCGGTACCTATAGGGGGCATATTGTATTGAAAGCCGACGGCTACGAACAGGCGGTACCCCTTTCTCTCCGTGTTTATGGTTTCGAACTTCCTGATCGTGCGAGCTGCAAAACGGCTTTTGGGTTTAGCGCAGGTTCAGTGTATCAATATCAAGGTCTCGTCACACCTGAAGATAAACGTGCCATATTAAACAAATATTGGGAAAGTTTTCGTGATCATCGCATAAGCCCTTATGATCCTGCGCCGGACATCTCCCCTGCCCTTTCATGGGAAAAGGGAGTTCCCGACTTTTACAACGATTTGTCTCGGGAAGCATTACAGATCTTTGACTAAGAAGCGCTTTGTCCTCGTATAGATTGGGCAGATTGGGATCATGAAATGGAACGATGTTTTAACCATTATTAGTTCAATACCTTCCGGGTCAGTGTCCCGGGTGTCAATGCAAGTCAATACCAGGGATTTCCGGCAGATTCGCCCGCCTATACTTA
>JAAYJI010000096.1 GCA_012523015.1 Candidatus Hydrogenedentota bacterium | reverse complement strand
CCACAGGCTACAATAGATCTTTTAAAAAAGGTCGATTCGAAACAGCTTCACACGATAACCTTTGACAACGGCACAGAATTTTCTGCTCATAAATACATTGCTGAAGAATTATCCGTAGCGGTCTATTTCGCACGCCCCTACTGCTTAAACGATCGCGCTAGGAACGAAAATACTAATGGGCTTTTAAGACAATACTTTCCCAAAAAGACTCGTTTTGATACAATTTCTGAAGAGCAGTTACAAAGAGCTATTCAAGATTTAAATAATAGACCAAGGAAAACACTTCATTACAGAACTCCGGCCGAAGTCTTTTTTAAGGAAAGGGTTGCAATTCGAGTTTGAACCTGCGGGCGATTACAAATTGATTCTAGCGCGACGGAAAGCCTACAATATAGCCTAATAAGGGGGCGCATCTTTCGTAGGATCCCCCTCTGGAGAAACAGATGAAAAACAATCCAAACAAGCTGGTTCGCATTCTTCTTGAGCACGTGGATTCTGTGGGGGACAAACCACTTAGCGAGGAGACCATGCGCTCGTTATTACAGCTCCAGGGACATAATCACAACGATATTGATTTCGCAATCAAAATAGTCAATGACTACCTATCCATGAAACCTACTTATTCAGAAAAAATTCTTTCCCTGCGGCAACTCGCTTTTTTTGAGAGCACCAAAATCAGTGAGGAGGTGCTCCAGACCATCACGCGCCTCGAACTATTTGATTTGCTCGAACCTTTTGAGCGTGAAATGCTCTTGGAACGTTTTCTGCACTCTGAAGGTCAAGCGGACATGGAGGCCCTTGATTATGCCTTGTCGTTCATTGTGGGTACCATGCGCAATGCCGAAGTACAACAAACCATGATGACCGTCTTCGAAGGCTACGAGCCCACCTATCACTAACCCATCTTTTGCAAGCCAGACATGTCGATAAACTTGGAGGCTTGTTATCTGTCATCGTCCTTATCCTCCGGATCCGTGAAATCGTGTATGAATGAATCGTCAGACCTTGTGGATGGAAAATAAAATTCCATTTGGCGGCCTCGGATAAAATCATATTGTTTGAGCAGGCGAATGGTTTGAAGCGATGGCGAATCGGAATAGTTCCCCTGTCCTGAAACAAGGCGGATCATGTCCGCAAGCATGGTGGGAAATTCCAGGACATGGTCAACACCCAGTTCCTGCAGTTTGTGAATCGCCTCCGCCCTTTTCTCCGGTGTTGAAGAGAGGCGGGACACGACCAATATGATTTTGTAACGCCCGCCGTCAAAGATGGATTCTGCCAAATAGCGGGTTTGCGTTGACGCGACACGACTGAAAACGGAACCCGGCGTTATCATGGAGCTATAAAGGCGGTCGCCATGCCATGCGCGCACTTCGACTACGGCACGTTTAACCCCCTTTACGTCACCCGCTCCCAGCTCCGGTTTCAATTCAAAAGAATGAGGGGGCTCGTTTTGCTGCACGAACAATTGGGACGCCGAGTAATCATGGTCTCCCATGGCTGTTTCATAGCGCCAATAGGGCAGCACATAAAAGAGATTGAGTTCGAAGAACTCACGAACCAACTGCATATTGATGTAACTCAAATCCCGTTTTTCCTTTCCATGAGGCGTGTGCAACAAGAGAACACGCACCTATTTTCATGAAAGGGATCTTTCCCTCAATCATTTATATGGTCTAAGGTATTGGATTATTTACGCAATTTTGTTGTAAGGGTCTCTTTATAGGCGAGCATTGTTTCTCGTGAAAATAAGATATTGTAGGCGGAATAACACTGCCCTTCTTCGGCATAGAGCAAGGCTTGATCTATATCTTCCACAGCCCTGTTGTAATATCCCATACCTTCATGGACACGGGCGAGGAGATAATAAGCCGCTGCCTGATCGGGAGTAGCTTCAATGGACTGTTGCATCAAATTTTCAGCCTGTTGGTATTGTGCGATGGCTAGCTGAAACTCTCCCATCTTATCGGCGGCTTGTGCCAGCAGGAAATGGACATCAAATTGGGAGCGTCCCAGTTCGAGGGTACGTTGGAGCAATCCGGCAGCTGTTTCCCATTGGGCTTCATGAAAGGCACAGTAGGCGAGACCTAGCACGGCTCGTTTTTCTTGGGGTTTCGTTTTCAATAAATGGGAAAAAATGTCGCGCGCCCCCTTGATTTGACCTTGCTGTATGAGCGCGTTGCCGAGGTCGATTTTAGGAGCACTGAGTTCATCTAAGTGCTTAACCGCTTTTTCCAAAATGGGTAGGGCTTCTTTTGTTTTTCCCTGACGCAAAAGACAACGGCCGATTTGATGTTCTGCTTGGTAAAGGTATTTGTCGCGTTTCAACGCTTCTTTAAAGTAGCGGATTGCTTCTTCGTAGTTGCCTTTGATCGCTGAAGTCAACCCTTCTTCATAATAACTTTGCGCTGAGTCTCCGCCAAATAGCATTGGATTGATGATCCTTGTATCGTTTTAGGTTTTTATTTTAAGGCTATAAAATGCCTGTCGCGCCTGGTCTTCTGAAATATCGGTTCTTTGAACAACGCTGCCCATAGCGTCGGGTACAATAAACTTCAGTTTTCCTGACCGTGCCTTTTTATCTTTTTTCATGGCATCAAGGGCTTCTTCGACGGGCAGATCTTCCCAAAAAATTGGCAGTTCGTAGCGTGCGATACATTCGCGCTGCCTCTCCACAAAGTGCTGATCTACCAGTCCCAAATTTTTCGCCAATGCCCCCGCTGCGCACATGCCGAGCGCAACGGCTTCCCCATGCAGGAAGCGCGCGTAATGGCTCACCGTTTCCAGCGCATGGCCGAAGGTATGCCCGTAATTAAGGATTGCGCGGAGCCCCTGTTCACGCTCATCTTGCGTTACGACCTCCGCTTTGATTTCGCAGGAGCGGGCGATGGGATAGACCAACGCATTAGGATCTCCCGATAAGATGCGCTCCGCCTCTTCTTCCATATAATCGAAAAGAGCAGCGTCGGCAATCACGCCATGCTTAATGATTTCCGCACATCCTGCACGCAGTTCCCGGGGCGGCAATGTTGCCAGCAATTCCATATCAATAATGACGGATTGGGGTTGGTAGAACATACCAATGGTATTTTTGCCGAGAGGATGATTCACGGCTGTTTTGCCGCCTACACTCGAGTCTACCTGCGCCACTACAGTGGTTGGGATCTGTATGTAAGAGATCCCGCGCATATAGCAGGCAGCGGCGAAACCGGCAATATCACCGACCACACCGCCGCCTAATGCAAGCACGGCGTCACCGCGATCCAGTCCATGGGCGAGGAATGTACCGCAAATTTCTTCGATACGGTCGAGCCGTTTGCCGGCTTCACCGGCGGGCATCACATGAACGACACAGCGCCATCCCGCCGCCTCAATCTGCGCGCGGACGGCGTCAGCATATAAAGGCGCGACGTTGCTGTCGGTGATAAGGCCAATGGCGGCCCGGTTGCTTTTTGCTGCCAACCAGTCTTTTATAAGATACAGATTATCACGTCCGATATGGATATCATAGGCACGATCGCCCAGCGCAACAGTAACCGTCCGGGGCATAGAATCTTACTCCTTCACCTTAATGCTTGATGCTTACGGCTTTGCCTGTCAGTGCTGCACGTTCTGCGGCGAGAATGACTTCTAAAGATTTCATGCCTTCCACACCACTGCAAAACGGTTCTTCTTCGCCTTTGATGGCACGACAAAAACGACCGCCTACATCAAGGCCCCAACCGTCATCATCATTATCGGGAGGACGGTGTACATCAAAATTAATTTCGCATTCAGGTTCCACCAGATTCGCCACGAGCGGACGGCCGGGATACGCACAAATACTAAGCGTGCCCTTAGTGCAATACAAGATGGTGTAATTCGCGTCGGCACCTTTCACCGTCCATGAGGCAGCCAATGTGCCCACGGTACCATCAGTAAACTGCATTGCTGCGACAAAATTATCCTCCACGCTGGCCCGTTTCTTTTCGAGCCGTTTGAAGTAGGCACTGATCGACCCGACTTCCTTGCCCGTGAGGTATCGGACCAGGTCAGCTTTGTGAACGCCCAGATCAGCCATGGCGCCGAAACGGGCTTCTTTTTTCTTAAAAAACCATTTCCCGGAAGGACTCCAAAATTCAGGGCCATCGTGCCCAAACATGGCGGTCACATGGAGCACGTCGCCCATGATCCCGCTGTCCATGACTTCTTTGGCTTTGACGTGGGCAGGATATAACCGTTGATTTTGGTTGACTGCAAGCAGTTTGCCCGCCTTCTCCGCCGCGGCGATCATGCGTTTGGCTTCTTCCATACTGGTTGCCATGGGCTTTTCAACTAACACATTACAACCTGCTTTCAGCGCGGCCACGGTGACGGGGCCATGGAGATGATTGGGGAGGCAAACGGAAACCCCTTCGATATCTGCCTGCTTCAGAAGATCTTTATAATCAGTGAAGACCTGTGCGTTTGGCGCAAATTTATCGGCAACCGCTTGCGCTTTGCTCTTCATGGAATCGCAAAGGGCTACGATTTCCGCGTCCGGGCTATTCGCATATTCCGGCGCATGATGTCTTTCCGTTATAGCGCCACAACCAATAATTCCGATTCGTACTTTTCTGCTCATTGCTGCCTTTCCTAATCAATTCTTGTTAGCGGGAAAAAAGTCTATTCTTTTCCGGCTAACGCGCTGCATCCGGGGAAACGGAAAGATCGTGAAGTTTTTTTCTTCCCTATCCTTAGGTTTCCGTACTCGTTTTTAGGTATTTCATTATGATTGAATTGTATCACGTTCGTCCTGATAAATCCTTGCCCAAGCGCCTGGGCCTGCTGTGCCGAACGCTAGAACCCGGGCGCAACGGGGCGCGCTGCCGGGGATTTCATCGGGATTAAAGAAGATCTATACTTTTTAATGCAGTAGCTTTTTCATACGCTTTTGCAATACAGGTACCAGATCTTTTTCAAACCACGGATTCTTTTTCAGCCAGTGATTATTTCGAAAAGAGGGGTGCGGCACAGGGAAATATCTCGGTGCCCAGTCTTTCCAATTTTCAACGGTTTCTGTAAGCGTTCGTTTCGCTTCCTTGCCGAGATACCATTTTTGTGCATAAGCACCCGCCAAAATGGTGGTCTCAAGATTAGGCAGGAAGCTCAGTAATTTTTCCAACCACAGCTCCGCACATTCCGGACGTGGTGGAAGATCACCGCCCCGAGGCGATCGACCGGGATAACAAAATCCCATGGAAATGATCGCGATTTGTGTATCGTCATAAAATTGTTTGCGGTCAAGACCCAGCCATGAACGAAGCCGGTCGCCGCTCGGATCATTCCATGGAATTCCGCTTTCATGGACTTTGATGCCCGGCGCCTGACCTGCGATTAGAATGCGTGCCGTGATTTTAACGCGCAGAATAGGGCGACAGCCCAAGGGGAGCACGTCCGCACAATGGCAGCAAGCGCGAACCTCTTTCAGATATTTTTCAAGTGCCGCAGCTGTTATTACATCGTTATTTTTTTTACTCGGCATGTTTGTTGTGTTCCGAAATATTTATAAATTTAAAATTGGGGTCTCATGGTTTTGTTTGCTTCCACACCTCATTGAGTATGCGATTTTGCAAACCCGGCGCCCAGGCGCTGGGTAGACCAAAAATAATTTGTGCAGCCGCGCCTTCGTAGCCGCCTTCTTCGCGAATCCGTTCGGAAGGGATGTAAGCCATTAAATCATTCGAATAAGCCATGACAAATACCTGTTGTCCCAGCTGTTCTTTAATGGCAATCGAATAATCCACTGCCACTTCTCCGCCCAGCACAACAAGCCATTGGTCGCCTATTTTCCAACTCTGCACGGGATAAGGATATTGGGGAGCTAGAGCCCCGTCTTGAAGAACACGGTTGAGCAAGGCTTCTGTGCACTGTTGTTCGTAGCCCCCGGTATTCGCTATGCGCTCGCGCAGGGCAGCCTCATCCGGTACGGATTCCAAATCCAGCGGGATTTCTTTATAGAGGGTTGTCAATGCGGCAGGCTGGGGAGTCATTGCCCCGCCTTCTAATACGGCAGTGACGGCAGCGGCCAGGGTTACGCCATATTGACGCGCCAATGCGACGGTCCGGCGCGGCAAAGGATTCTGGTCGGCACCGCATCCGGCGAAGAAAAGCGCAGTCATACCGGGGTATTGGTTTTCCAGTGCCTCTTGCGCATATCCGGGATAATCACCGCTCCATTCGTAACCGTCCAACACCGTGGCGTGACAGGCATAGCCAAAAAGAACGGCCATAGGGCTTCCATCGCTGCGCAGCACCTGAAGCACAGGAACGGCATGGTCATTGGGTCCTTCCAGGTCACTGGTGGGCTTCAAGGCGCTCTCCACATTGTTCCGTCGATTGACCGCAAAGCGGGCGGTGCCATTGCCGGATAGGAGATGCGCCGCTTCCAAACGATCCAAGGAAGTGCCCACCAATGTGACAATATCTTCGATAAAACGATCCGTGTAGGCGATCAGTTTTGCCTCTTCTTCGGCGTCAAAGCTATACATACATTTCAGGGAAGCGCCAACGACCGGACCGCTATGGGTATGGGATGCGCTGAGAATCATATTTTCTTTCGTCAGTCCGAAACGCTCTTCAACCTTGCTGTGGATACGGTCGGCAACTTCGATGGGATAGCCGCAGATGTCGGTGGTCACCACCACAGCGCAGTGGCCGGCAGCATCTTTAAGCGCCAATGCCTTGGCTTTTAAGGGCAGCAAAGTCCCTTCGGCAGCTTTTGTACGCGCTGCGTAGCCCGCAAGCCACAAGGGAGTTTGCGGTGTGATATCCACGCTTGCCGCGCCTGCTTGCCATTCCGTTTCCGGGCGCTGCGCCCAAAGAGAAAAAGAAGTTGTTGCCGCGATTACGAGGAAGCATACAAAGAACAATTGTAAAGTGGGTTTAGGTAAGATCATTTTTTCAAAGGCTCCATTTCGATTGGTGTTTTGAGGAGGGGCGGTGCCGCACGACAGAATATGATGGTTTAAATTGATTTTAACACAAAAAGAGCAGGCCCTTCCGAAATTTAATCCCGGTGAAATGCTCGAGGAGGAAAGGCAGACATTTCTGTCATGGAAAGAAAAGGAAGCCGCTTCAATAGGATGGCATGAAGGGGAATTGACCTTCGTAGGTGAAATTCGAAATGCAACCCTTTCCTAAAAAAATTCGCGGAGGGAGGAATGCTTATGAAACACAGAAGCTCTCATAACAACTGGACCAAAAAGCGGGGGCTTGACATGTTACAAACACTTCTTTTAAAGCTCTCCAACATAAGTAATACAT
>JAAYJI010000095.1 GCA_012523015.1 Candidatus Hydrogenedentota bacterium | reverse complement strand
CCGCTTTCTGTTGTGATAATATATTTTTTCATATTGACCCCCATCATTTAGGGTGAAGTGTCCCTAGAATTCAATTTTTGTGCTCAAAAACCCAATCAATTATTCCAGCTTTTCCGTCTTCGCTTAACTCCCTTAATGAGGTAAGCATAGTATTGTGCGCCGTGAACATCACCCAAACACAAGTTCATCATTTTCTTATTCTCTGATTCTTCTCTGGCTTTAGTTCCTGTATGACAGCAAGCCACATTCTTATTTTACCATGAAAAGGGTCTTCGTACAAAAGAACGTCATAGGCCACTATGCAAACTCTCTCAAACTTTCTCATGCTTTGGGGGGTTACGTCATGTAGTCTTAGGGAATCCGGGTACTTTTCTCGGAGAACAATCGCATCCTTCCTGCAGCCTACCCGGCAAAGCCCACACCCATAACATTTGTTCACATTGATATAGCAACGTTGCAGCCCAACAGAATATTCTATCGCGCCAAATTGACAATACTGCAGGCACATGCGGCAGCCGATATAATAAGGGCAGAGACAGAGCAGAAGGAGGAGATCTCATGCCGAATATCAAGCCCATATCCAATTTACGGAATTATTCCAAGGAACTACATGATGTAGCAGTTGGAGCTCCAATTTTCCTGACATGGCCGCCCGTCGTTCCTCACTAGTGGATATAGATAACGATTCCCGTTTTGTAATCTCCGAGAATTACATGGTATTTTACCGGCATATAGATGCAGTTCTTTACGTTGACCGGATCTTATCTGCGAGACGGGATTATCTTCAGGTCCTTTTTGATAATTCTTACGCACCATAGTTTGGGCCACCGCAAACTTCTTGATTTCAGATTCATCCACAGTCTACGCTAGAAATGAACTCCTGAATATAGTTACGGTGCTTGTACAGGAGTTCAACCAAGCCTTTGAATGCCTGCTCAATTTTCTCTTTGGGGTTTCTGGTCCGAATGTCTAGTCTTTCACCACGAGCGTGGATTTCGGCTTCACCCATGGCAGCAATCAAGAGCGAGCGTGATCGTTCATAGCGAGAATCCAGTTCCCCGACTTAGAGGGCCTGGCCTGGGCATGACTACGACCCTCCTGTTTCGGTCAGATTATTGGTGGTAGCGTTCTTCCACACTTACCCCGCCACGTCCTCCCTGTAGCCACTATCATGAGGCGCCACACAATAAAACGAACCCAGTTTAGCTGGGGTTTTAGTATTTTTCAGGCTTGTCCCTTCGCCCAAGATCGCCACCGAGACTAGAAGCACAATGACGATGTCATTTGTCTCAAAACAGGGATCACATCATGTTCAAACCAGGGATTACGATTTAGCCAGCGATGGTTCAAGGGAGAGGGATGCACCAATGGCAGGAATTGTGGTAGGTACTCGCGGAAGCCTTTCACCGTTTCCGTTAGATTTCCTTTACGCCTCTCGCCCAAATAGTACTTCTGAGCATAACTCCCAACTAGCAGGATCGTTTCAATGTTGGGCATTGCTCTTACGAAATGCGGATGCCATTTCTCCGCAAACCCTTTACGAGGGGGATTGTCCCCTGTTTTGGCTTTACCAGGATAGTAAAAATCCATCGGCAACTGGGCGATGCACTCCGAGCCATAAAACTGCTCGCGAGATACGCCCAGCCAATCACGGAGTCGATCGCCGCTTGGATCATTCCAAAACAACCGTGTTTCTTCTGCTTTGCGACCTGGTGCTTGCCCCACGATAATAATGCGAGCCTGTTCTGCCGCCTTGAATAGAGGTGGAATCCCCCGTTTTGTATAGTCCTGGTTCATTGGATCCGCCATAATCTCTCGCTTAATCTCTTCAAATCTCGTCGCACAGTACCTCCAGGTAGATT